>DASSPL010000428.1:0-6020 GCA_035699685.1 Burkholderiales bacterium
GCCGGCGTGCCGGGCTACGAGGCGATCGGCTGGTTCGGCGTGGTGGCGCCCGCCGGGACGCCGCGGCCGATCGTCGACCGGCTGAACGCCGAGATCCGCAGCGCGCTGCAGGACCCGGAGATCCGCAACCGCGCGACCGAGGCCGGCACCGAGCCGTTCACCAGCACACCGGAGGAGTTCTCCGCGATGATCCGCGAAGAGACGAAGAAGTGGGCCGAGGTCATCAAGGCCGGAGGGATCAAGCTCCAATGACGCGCAGTCCTGTGATCGACGTCCATACCCATATGCTGACCAACGAGTGGGTGTCCCTGCTCGAGCAGCATGGCGGGCCGCGCTACACGCTGAAGTCCGTGCTTGGCGGCCTGCGCGCCATCCACCTCGACGGCTCGCCGTTCATGACGCCGGTGCCGAACATGTTCGACTGGGAAGCGCGCATCCAGAACATGAACAAGGCGCGCGTCGACATCGCGATCACCTCGCTCTCGTGCCCGAACGTGTACTGGGGCTCGCCCGAGGTGAGCCTGAAGGCCGCGCGCGTGATGAACGACGACATGGCGAAGGCGCAGCGCCAGTGGCCCGACCGCATCCGCTGGTTCGCCTCATTGCCCTGGCAGCACGAGCGCCTCGCCCTGGAGGAACTGAAAAGGGCCTGCGACAACGGCGCCGTCGGCGTCATGGTGCTCGCCAACGTGAGCGGCCAGCACCTCACCGACGAAGCCTTCAAGCCCATCTGGGCCGAGATCGACCGCCGCGGCCTGCCGGTGCTGGTGCATCCCAGCGCGCCGCCGGGCAGCAAGGAGCTCGGCATGCACGAGTTCCAGCTCACCGCGCCGATCGGCTTCACCTTCGACACCTCGCTCGCCGTGGCGCGCTGCATCTACGACGGCTTCTTCGACCGCTACCCGAACCTGAAGCTGATCGCCTCGCACGGCGGCGGCGCCCTGCCCTACCTCGTCGGCCGCCTCGACATCTGCTGGGACAACATCCCGGCGGCGCGCTCCAAGACCGCCGAGCCGCCGCGCAACTACATGCGGCGCATCTACGTGGACAGCGTCGTCTTCCGGCAGGACGTGCTCAACATGTGCGTGTCGGTATGCGGCACCGACAACGTCCTCTACGGCTCGGACTACCCGCACACCATCGGCGACATGGCGGGCTGCCTGTCGCGCGTCGATGCCCTGCCGGGCGATGTCAGGGACAAGGTGCGCGGCTATAACGCGCAGCGCATCTTCAAGCTCTGATCTCGAAATTCGCCGAGGGCGTCAACGGCCTTCGCATGCATTACCGCGAGGCGGGCCAGCCCGGCCGCCCGGCGGTGCTCCTGCTGCACGGCTTTCCGGAGCTGAGCTACAGCTGGCGCAAGGTCATGCCGGCGCTCGCCGGCGCCGGCTATCACGTGCTGGCGCCCGACCAGCGCGGCTACGGCGAGACCACCGGATGGGATGGCCGCTACGACGCCGACCTGTCCGAGTACCGCATGCTCAATCTCGTCGAGGACGCCGCCTCGCTCCTGCAGAAGCTGAAGATCGCGAAGGCACACCTCGTCGGCCACGATTTCGGCTCGCCCGTCGCCGCGTATATGGCTCTTACAAAACCAGGCGTCGTGCGCTCATGCGTCCTCATGAGCGCTCCGTATGGCGGCGTGCCGATCGGGGGCCGCGCCGGCAATGTCCACGAGGAGCTGGCGAAGCTCGGCCGCAAGCATTACCAGTGGTACTACTCGACGCGCGAGGCGGACGCCGACATGCGCCGCTGCCCGCAGGGCGTGCACGCGTTCCTGCGCGCCTATTACCACTACAAGAGCGCCGACTGGGAAGGCAACAAGCCTTTCCGCCTGCGCGAGTGGACGGCGAGCGAGCTGGCGAAGATGCCGACGTACTACATCATGGAGCTCGACAAGGGCATGGCGGAGACCGTCGCGCCTTACATGCCGTCGCAGCCCGCGCCATGGCTCACCGACGAAGAGCTCCGGGTCTACGCCGACGCATTCGAGCGCACGGGCTTCCAGCCGGGGCTCAACTGGTACCGCTGCATGACCGACCCGAAGTTCGCCGCCGAGCTGTCCGCGGCCGTAGCCGGCCGCACCATCGGCATGCCGTCGATGTTCATCGCCGGAGCCGCCGACTGGGGCATCCACCAGAAGCCGGGCGAGCTCGAGCGCATGCAGGGCGGCAGCTGCACCGATTTCCGCGGCGTGCACCTCGTTCCCGGCGCCGGCCACTGGGTGCAGCAGGAGCAGCCGGAGGCGACGACGCGGCTACTGCTTGGGTTTCTTCGTGAACTCGGCTAGGAAGCCGATCTCCTGGTCGTAGTCGGAGAAGTCGAAGGCGAGCTGGATGGCGTGGTAGGGCAGCCAGAGCGGGAACGGCGCCCTCTCCGGATCCTTCGCCACCACGTGCACCAGCGCGAGCGCGCCGGAAAAATCGACTTCCTCGCAGACGAGGCACAGGAGCGCGCCGGCATTGGCGTCCCATTCGAGCGTCCTGAGGAGCTCCCGTACCGGGGCGAGCAGCCGCGCGGCCTGCTCGTTCACCAGCAGCGCGACGTTTTCGCGGGCCATGGTGCGCTTAGTCCGTGTCGATGACGAAGTCCGCGCGCTGCAGCAGGCCCTGGGGAATTGTGTAGCCGAGCTCGCGCGCCGCCTTGAGGTTGATGGTCAGGTAGACACGCGTGGCCTGCTGCAGCGGCAGCTCGCCCGGCTTGCTGCCGCGAAGGATCTTGGCCACCAGCTCGCCAGCGCGCTCGGCCAGCTCATGGAGCGTCGAGCCGTACGATATGAGACCGCCGTCGGCCGCGAACTCGCGGTAGGCGTAGACCGCCGGCAGCCGCTGCTGCTGGGCAAATGCCGCGATTTCCTTGCGGAAGCGCGCCGTCAGCGCATCCGGATAGACGAGCAGCACGTCCGGACGCTCGGCCGCGATGCCCGCCAGCGCCTTGTCGAGGTCCCCGGGCGACTTGATCTCCACGGGGCGGATCTTCACACCGAGCGCCGCGGCGGCCTTCTCCGTCAGCTCCAGCCCGGTGGCGCCCTGGTTGGGGTTATGCAGGTACACCGCGCGCTTCGCCGACGGCACCAGCTGCTTCGCCACCTCGAGGCGCTTCGGGCTGAGCTCGGTCGACATGCAGGTCACGCCGGTGAAGTTGCCGTTGGGCTTGGCGTAATTGCTCACGCTGCCGAAGGAGTCGCACGACAGCGAGACCATCGGGGTACGCGGATTCGCTTCGGTCACGATCCGCGCGATGTGGTTGCCGACCGTGACGATCACGTCCGCCTTCGCGTCGACCAGCTCCCTGGTCAGCGGCGCGACGCGCTCGAAGCTCGCGTCGGCATAGCGCCAGTCGATCACCAGATTGCGCTTCTCGCGAAAGCCGAGCTCCGCCAGCCGCTCGACCATGCGCGTATGGATGGGAGAAGCGATCACGTTCGGTGTGGCGCTGCCGAAGTTCACCACGCCGACGCGGTACACCTTCTGCGCCGCCGCCGGCGCGCTGAAGAGAGCGAGTGCGAAGAGCAGCGAAGCGAGACGCGCAGCCATTGACCACCTCCCCGCGGCCATCCTACACCTCGCGGAACTTGATAGGACCCTGCGGTTATTCCAGCTTGGCGCCGCTGTCCTTCACCACCTTCGCCCACTTGGCGAGGTCGGCGGCCATGAAGTCGCGGAACTCGGCGGGCGAGCTGCCGACCGGCTCCGATCCGTCGGCGACGATGCGCTCGCGCACGTCGGGCTCGCGCAGCGCCTTCGTCAGCTCGGCGTGCAGGCGCGCCACGACCGGCGCGGGCATGCCGGCCGGACCGACGATGCCGTACCAGCCGACCACCTCGAAGCCGGGCAGCGCCTCGGCCACCGCGGGCACGTCGGGCATCGAGGCGACGCGCCGCGGCGTGGTGATGCCGATCGCGCGCACTTTCCCCGCGCGCACCTGCGTCTGCGCGCCCTGCAGGCCGGCGAAGCTGTATTCGTAGCGCCCGGCGATCAGGTCGATGAGCGCCGGCCCGCTGCCCTTGTACGGGATGTGCTGCGCCTTCACGCCGGTCATCTGCTTGTAGAGCTCGCCCGCCAGATGGCCGCCGCTGCCGAGGCCGGCCGAGCCGAAGTTGAGCGGCCCGGGGTGCTTGCGCGTCCAGTCGACGAACTCGCGCAGGTTCTGCGGCGGCGACGACGGATTCACCACCAGCAGCAGGCCGGCGGAGGTGAGCTGCGTGATCGGCGTGAAGTCGTTGACCGGGTGGTACGGAAGCGCCGGGTTCAGCGCGGCGTTCACCGTGTGCTGGTGATAGGCGAGCAGCAGGGTGTACCCGTCGGGCGGCGCCTTCGCGGTCAGGTCGCCGGCGATGACGCCCGAGGCGCTGGCGCGGTTGTCGGCGACCACCGGCTGCTTGAACGCGTCGCTCAGCTTCGCCGCGAAAAGGCGCGCGAGGAGATCCGTCGTGCCGCCGGGCGCGGCCGGGATGTAGATGCGGATCGGGCGGCTCGGATAGTCCTGCGCGTGCGCCAGGCTGCAGACCATGAACAACAGGGCCAGGACGCGCTTCATGGGCGGCTTTCGCGGAATTCCGGCAGGCCATCGGCAAGCCGGATCCAGCCGGGCCTGCTGCCGGTCCAGATGTGGCTCTTGGGCGCCGCGGCGCTCGCATCGTCGAGGCTGCAGGTGGTGATGTCGACTTCCTGCGGAAAGTCCTCGTGCTCGAACGCGATCTGCGTGCCGCATTCGGCGCAGAAGCTGCGCACCGCTTTCGGCGTCGAGCGGAAGCGCGCGGGGCTACCCCGGGTGATCCTGAACTGCGTGCGCGGCACGCTGAACCATGCGACGAACGGCGCGCCGGTGGTGCGCCGGCAGATGGAGCAGTGGCAGTTCGCTTCGTTGAAGGGCGCGCCGGCCGCCTCGTAACGGATCGCGCCGCAGTAGCAGCCGCCTTTGAGCATGTCAGTTCCGTCCCACCCGGTAGATGACGAATCGATCCCCGTCCAGCCGGTGATAGTAGAGCGAGCGGCCGTCGGCCGAGAGGCTCGGCGCCTCGACGTGGCCGGTTATGGCGGCGACACGCTCGGGAACGCCGTACGGTTCATCGCGATTGCGCCGCGCCGAGCGGTAGATGGCCAGCTGATTGCCGCTGGCGCGGGTGAAGAAGAGCTCGAGCAGGTCCGCCGACACCGACGGCGCGTATTCGAGGGCACCGGTGTTGACGTTGCGCATGAACTCGGCGCTCGCTGGATGGCGGCGATAGCCGCTGCCCTCGCGGACCACGACCACGATGTCGGCGCTGCGCGGCACAGGCCCGCCCCTGAACTCGCCATCGACGACGAAGATTACCTCGCCATCGGGCGACACCTCGGCATCGAACATCACCATGCCCGGCCGGCGCAGCGAGACGTTCGGGACGAGCTCGACATCGGTGACCGAGCCGTTGGCGAAGCGGCCGCGATAGAGCGTCGACAGGCTCTGCGCGTAGCTGCGCGTCGAGACGAAGAAGAAGTTGCCGGCGCGGTCCATGCTCGGCACGCCGTCGAGGGCCGTCGAGTTGGCGCCCTTCACCTCGCCGCGATAGTCGAACGTCAGGTCGTCGACGCGCGCGGCGTAGTGCAGGTTGGTGTCGACCTTCGGGTCGTTGCTGTTGTTGAAGAAGAGGTGGCGGCCGTCGCGCGCGATGAACGGCTCCATCGCGTGGCCGGTGTAGCCGCGGATCGTCACCCGCTGCGGCGCGCCGAAGCCGCGATAGCCGGGCTCCGGCGCTTTCTGCGGCGCGCAGGCCGCGGCCAGCAGGACCAGCGCGAGCCGCGCTGCTACGAGGCCCGGCCGACCGTGTTGCGCAGCACGCCGATCTTCTCCAGCTCGCATTCGATCACGTCGCCCGGCTTGAGGTAGCCCTTCGCCGGCACCAGCTCCTCGGTGCCGTCGCCGCCGACCCACTTGCCGCCGAGCTCCGGGTCCATCGACCACGCCGTGCCGCCGGGCGTGCCGGTGATGATGATGGTGCCCGGCTGCAGCGTCATGTTGGCGGAAAAGAAATGGATCAG
>DASSPL010000429.1:0-3303 GCA_035699685.1 Burkholderiales bacterium
CTGGTCGCGGACGCGCAGGTAGTCCTTGTCCTTGGAGCCCTTGTTCTCGAGCGCCTTCAGCATCTTTTCGTAGAGGCGGCGGATGCGGGCGAACTTCTCCAGCGCCTCGCCCTTCAGCTTGAGCAGGCTGGCCGACTGGGCGGCCTCGGCGGCCTCCTCGTCCTCTTCCTCGCCTTCTTCTTCCTCGATCTGCGCTTCCTCGTCCTCCGGCGCCGCTTCCGCCCTCTTGGGATTGAAGTCGTCCTTGGCGTTGGGGTCGATCAGCCCGTCGACCACCTCGTCGATGCGCATCTCGTCCTTCTCCACCTTGTCGGCGAGATCGAGGATCTCGCGCACGGTGGTCGGGCAGGCGCTGATCGCCAGGATCATGTGGCGCAGGCCCTCCTCGATGCGCTTGGCGATCTCGATCTCGCCCTCGCGCGTCAGGAGCTCGACCGAGCCCATCTCGCGCATGTACATGCGCACGGGGTCGGTGGTGCGTCCAAACTCGGAATCGACGGTCGACAGCGCCGCCTCGGCCTGCTCCTCGACGTCCTCGTCGGGCTGCGCGACCGGCGTGCCCTCGGCGGCGATCAGGAGCTGCTCCTGGTCGGGCGCCTGGTCGTAGACCTGGATGCCCATGTCGCCGAAGGTCGAGATGATCGCTTCGATCTGCTCGGCGTCGACCAGATCGTCCGGCAGGTGGTCGTTGATCTCCGAGTAGGTGAGGAAGCCGCGTTCCTTGCCGAGCTTGATCAGGTTCTTGAGCCGCGTGCGGCGGGTCTCGGCGTCCTCCTTCGGCATCTCCGCCGGGATGGCCCAGGCGTCCTTGCCGCGGCGGCCGCGCTTGCCCTTGGTCTTGACCTGCGCGACCTTGGCTTCCAGGAGCTCGAGCGCCTGCTTGGCGCTGGTCTTGATCGGGGCCTTGGGCTGCTGCTTGCCGTCGCCCTTGGCGGCGACGGCGGCCTTTCCGGCCGGCGCGGGCTTCGCCGGCGCCGGGACCGGCTTCTTCGCGTGCGCCGCCGGCGCCTTGGCGCGGGCGAGCTTCTTCGCCGCCGGCCGGGCCTTCGGGACGTGGCGCTTCAGGTGCTTGACGGCCCTCGCCTTTTTCTTCGCCGCGTGGGCCTTCTTCACCTTGGGTTTGCGTTTCTGCTGGGCCATCCGTCCCCCGACGTTACCGAACCTATTGAACTGCGCGGAAAAAAGAACCGCGCATTATATGTGACCGCTCAAGGGCTTGGAAGTGCCCCCTGCAGTCTTTTGTACTGGATATTTTTTTCCTGCCAGGCGGCGAGCTCCTCGCGGGACGCGAGCCCGCCCGCCCGCAGCTCGTCGAGCTCCTTTTTGCGGCGGGCGAGGTCGAGCTTGACCAGCGCCTCGGTGAATTCCGTCTCGGCTTCTTCAGCCGTAAAACGGATTTCCTCCCCATATTTATGGGCTCGCAGCACCGTTTCCAGCGAAGGACTGCCTTGCAGGCGGTCGAGCAGCAGCCCAAGCGACGGATCGTCCTCGGATTCTCGGCATGCCTCGCGTACCGCCAGCAGCGCCTGGGATTCCGGCCGGGTCGGCGTGAGGGCGTCCGGGTCGATGTGCTCGACGAGCGACAGGTTGCAGAGCAGGCTGTAGAGCAAGCTCCATTCCGGGCTGTCGGGCCCGGTATAGCGCGAGCGAGGCGGTGCCGGCCGCGAGTAGCGCGGCTTCTGCGGCAGCTCGAGCAGCGCCTCTACGCCCCCGCCCTCCGGCAGCCTGGCCAGGCGCGCCACCTCGTTGATGACCTGCAGGCGCAGCGCCGGCGCGGCGATCTTCTGCACGTGCGCCTTGGCGATCGAGGTCAGCCGGGCGCGGCCCTCGGCGGTCTCGAGGTCGCACTCGGCGCGCAGCTGCGCGAGGAGGAACTGGGAGAGCGTCTCGGCCTCGCGCAGTTTCCTTCGCCAGCCGTCCCTGCCGTGCTTGCGCACGTAGGTGTCGGGATCCTCGCCGTCCGGCAGGAAGAGAAAGCGCATCGGCTTGTGGTCCGGGGCGAGCGGCAGGCTCACTTCCAGGGCGCGCCACGCGGCCTTGCGCCCGGCGACGTCGCCATCGAAGCAGAAGATGATCTCGTCGGCGAGGCGCAGCAGCTTCGACACGTGCACCGGGGTGGTGGCGGTGCCGAGGGTGGCGACGGCATTGCCGACTTCGTGCTGGGCGAGCGCGACGACGTCCATGTAGCCCTCGACGACGAGCACATGGCCTTCGGCGCGGATCGCATCGCGTGCCTGGACCAGCCCGTAGAGCTCGCGCCCCTTCTCGAACAGCGGCGTCTCCGGCGAGTTCAGGTACTTGGGCTCGCCCTCGCCGAGCACGCGGCCGCCAAAGCCGATCACCATGCCGCGCGCGCTGAAGATCGGGAACATCACCCGGTCGCGGAAGCGGTCGTAGCGCTTGCCCTCGTTCTCGATCACCAGGCCGGCTTCGACCAGGGCCTTGTCGTCGTACTGCGGGAACGGCTGCTTCAGCCCCTGCCAGTCGTCCGGCGCGTAGCCGATGCGAAAGCGCGCGGCGATCTCACCACTCAGTCCGCGGCCCTTCAGGTAGTCGATGGCGCGCGGCGATTTCTTCAGCTCGCCGCGGTAGAAGTCCATCGCCTTTTCGGTCACGCCATAGAGGTCGGTCTCGCGCTCCTTGCGCGCGGCTTCCTGCGGCGTCGGCGGGCGGAAGTCCGGCAGCTGCAGGCCGGCCGAGGACGCGAGCTCTTTCACCGCGTCGACATAGCCGAGCGCCGAGTACGCCATCAGGAAGCCGATGGCATTGCCGTGCGCCGCGCAGCCGAAGCAGTGATAGAACTGCTTCGCCGGGCTGACGCTGAACGACGGGGTCTTCTCGTTGTGGAACGGGCACAGGCCGACATAGTTCGCGCCCGCCTTCTTCAGCTGGACGTAGCGCGACACCACGTCCACGATGTCGACCCGATTGAGGAGGTCCTGCTTGAACGACTCCGGGATCACGCCCGGAGTTTTACCCCGAAAGCTTCGCTTTTACGAGGGCCGAGACCTTGCCCATGTCGGCCTTGCCGGCGAGCTTCGGCTTGAGCGCGGCCATCACCTTGCCCATGTCCTTGGCGCCGGCCGCGCCGGTGGCGGAAACCGCTGAATCGATTTCCTTTTGGATCTCGGCGTCGCCCATCTGGGCGGGCAGGTAGGCGGAAAGCAGCTGCACTTCGGCCTTCTCGGCATCGGCGAGGTCGTTGCGCGAGGCCTTCTCGAACTGCGCGATCGACTCGCGGCGCTGCTTGATCATCTTCTCGATCACGGCCAGGACGGCCGCGTCGTCGAGCTCGATGCGCTC
>DASSPL010000430.1:0-5356 GCA_035699685.1 Burkholderiales bacterium
CGTGTTTGCCGCAGCCTCAAGCTGAACTCCATGTCGATGGGCAACTTCGCCGATGCGGGCCACCTGACGTATCTGGAGAAGACCTACGAGCGCCTCGGCCACTACCGCGACAAGGCATGGTTGCCCTGGCTCGGCTCGGCCGCACAGAACCTGCTCTGGGGTTACGGCGAGAAGCCCTGGCGGCTGGCCGCCTTCATGCTCTTCAACATCGTCTTCTTCGGCTCGCTCATCCACTTCACCGACCCGCTGCCGGGCAAGACCTACTGGGAGCACATCTACTTCAGCGGCATCACCTACCTGACGGTAGGCTATGGCGATCTCGCGCCGCACGCGCCGCTCGCCCGCCTGCTTTCCGTCTTGTGCGCCGCCGTCGGCATCGGCACCTTTGGCATGCTCATCGCGGCAGTCACCAAGAAGGTGATGTACCGGTGAGCCGCGTACTGATCGTCGAGGACGATGAAGACATGGTGCGGCTCGCGACGCACTGGCTGGAGCGCGCGGGCTACGAGGTGGCGCTTGCCGCCGACGGGCAGAAGGCGCTGAAGGCGCTCGCCGCCGATCCGCTGCCGGACGTGGTGCTGCTCGACGTCATGCTGCCGAAGACCGACGGCTTCGAGGTGCTGCGGCGCATCCGCGCCGACGCTCGCACCAAGCGCTTGCCGGTGATCATGGTGACCAGCTTCTCGCGCGACAAGGACGCGGCGCGCGGCCGCGAGCTCGGCGCCAACGACTACATCGTCAAGCCGCTGATGGAGCTCGACTTCCTGAAGCGCATCGAGCACATCATCAAGGACCAATGAGACGGCGCGCGCTGCTCGCCGGGCTGCTCGCTTTTCCGGCCGCATGGGCGACGGGGCAGGGCGCGGCGAAGGTGTCGCGCATCGCTTACATTTCCATGGCGCCAGCCGGTGCCGACCGCCATTGGATGCAGGCGCTGCGCGAAGGCCTGCGCGACCATGGCTACCTGGAAGGCCGCAACCTGGTGATCGATGAGCGCCATGCCAACAACGACGCGGCCAAGGGCGACGCCTTGCTGCGTGAACTGCTGGCGTCGCGGCCGGCGGTTCTCGTCGTCTATGGTTCGGCGCTCATGCCGGCGATCAAGATGGTCAACACGGACGTCCCTGTCGTGATGACGGTTCACGCAGACCCGGTCGGC
Organism: Burkholderiales bacterium; assembly: GCA_035699685.1. Lineage (GTDB taxonomy): Bacteria > Pseudomonadota > Gammaproteobacteria > Burkholderiales > SG8-39 > SCGC-AG-212-J23. The sequence goes on from DASSPL010000430.1 coordinate 1,160, forward strand.
AGCGGCGTCGTGAGAAGCCTCGCCCGGCCGGGCGGCAACATCACCGGCCTCACCGATGGCCACGCCGACCTCGCACCGAAGCGACTCGACTTACTCAGGGAGCTCGTGCCGGCACTGAAGAAGGCCGGCGTGCTCTTCAACCCCGCCAGCACGCATTCCGCGCGACAGTGGAAGCTGGTCGAGCAGGCCGGGCGAGGGCTGAAGATCGAGGTCGTCCCCGTTCACATTGGCGGACCGCGTGACGCGGAGCAGGCGTTCGAGACAGTGCGCCAGCAGCGCCTCGAAGGCCTGGTGTTCGCGCCCGACCCCACGTGGTGGGTCGGCCAGGAGAAGCGCATTGCCGGGCTCGCTATCGCGCGCCGCATCCCCACCGTGGGCTCCGTGCGCGAGTTCGCCGAGCACGGCATTCTTCTGGCGTACGGTACCAACTTCGCTCATCTGTGGCGCAAGGCCGCGACATACGTCGACCGCATCCTCAAGGGTGCGAAGCCCGGCGATCTAGCCATCGAGCATCCGAACCGGTTCGAGCTGGTCGTCAACGCCAAGACGGCAAAAGCGATCGGCGTCCAGGTGCCGCGCGCGGTGCTGGCGCGCGCGGATCACGTCATAGAGTGAACACCTCGACCGGCTCGCTCACGCCGCGCAGGCTGTGACGGCCGAGCGAGCGGCAGCCGGGAATGTGCGCGGCGACGCGCTCCGAGAGGACGAACGGCACGTCGAGCGTCTTGCACAGCGCCTCGATGCGCGCCGCCTCGTTGGCGGCGGCACCGATGACGGTGAACTCGAGGCGAGAGGCGGTGCCGATGTTGCCGTAGAGCACGTCACCGAGGTGCAGGCCGATGCCGAAGCGCAGCGGCGTGGCGCGGGTCTTGTTCAGCTTGTTCAAGCGTGAAATCGCGGCCTGCGCGGCGTCCAGGGCGCGCCGGCAGGCCTCGCTCGTGTCGGCGCCCACCGGGAAGATGGCGAGCGCGGCGTCGCCGATGAAGCGCAGCACCTCGCCGTCGCGCTCGATGACCGGTGCCAGCACGCATTCGAAAAAGTCATTGAGCGTCTTGAGAAAATCGGAGCGGCTCATCGAGTCGGCGAGCGGCGTCGAGTCCCGCAGGTCGCAGAACCAGATCACCGCGTGGATGTCCTCGCCGTCGCCGCGGCGGATGAGGCCCGACAGCACCTTGTCGCCGGCGCTCTTGCCGAGATAGGCCTCGAGGATGTTCTGCGCCTTGCGCCGCCACGCCAGGATCTCGGCGACGCGACCGACCGGGGCGAGGAGGCGCCGCAGCCCCGCCATCTCGGCATCGGTGAAGCCGCCGGCGCGCCGCGTGGCGAAGGTGCAGAGCAGCTTCTCGCCCGTGAGCGAGGGCAGCGGCGCCGCGTAGTAGTCGGTCAGGCCCTCCTCGCGCAGCTCGGCGAGCACCGGGAAGTCCATCGGGCAGGCGGCATCGGCCAGCCGGCGGCGGATCTCGCGGCCGGTGGCCATGATCGCGTAGATCGGACTTTGCAGGTGCGCGGGAGTCAGCATCCACTCGTGCTCGGCGACGTCGACCTCGACCTCGTCGGGCTTCTCCGCGCGCCAGAAGAACGCCCGGCCGGCGGCGTTCGGATGGAGCGTGCGCACGAACACGGCGACCCGCGCGAGCGAGATGCCGTGGGTCACCATTCGCTGGTTGAGACCCGAGATCACAGCCTCGGGCGTCGCGTCGCGGCTGCCCTCCAGCCAGTCGATGATCGGCTGGACGTCTATCGCTTGGAGAGCCACAGGCTCGACTCGATGGCGCCGTCGACGAGCGGCAGCCGGCGCAGCACGCCGGACAGCTCCTGCTTCAGCGCCTGGTGGCTGGAGAACTCCTGCGCATAGCCGTCCGCCAGGAGCCCGGCGACCGCTTCCTGCTCGTTGTAGCGGCGCCAGCTCCATGCCTCGGGATAGGCGTCGGGCAGGAAGATGTCGTGGAAGTGCACGCGCACGCCGGCAGGCAGCCGCGGGAGCACCTCGCGGAAGAGATGCTCCAGGTCGCTGCCCGGCTTGACCTGGTGGCTCGAGTCGATGAAGAGGATATCGCCGGGCTCGAGGGCGGGCATGAGCGCGTCCTGCACCGGGCGGGCGATCCACTCGACCGGCAACCCCTTCAGGGTGGCGCGCGGCGCGGGGTCGATCGCGGTGATGCGCGTTTCGAGGCGGCCGTCAGCGACGGCGCGGGCGAGGAAGCGCGTCGAATGGCCCGAGCCGACTTCGACGATGCGCCGGGGGCGGGTGCTGCGCACGATGGCGTAGGCCGCCGCGGCGTCGAGGCGCGGAAACCAGTCCTGGTCCCAGCGCGGCGCCGGGGGTGGGTCACCGCCTATGCGTTCGAGCTCCGCGGCGAAGTGCTCGATCGCCTGCAGAACCTTCACGGCTCCAGGACCAAACCCTCGTAGGCGACTACCGAGCCCGGGAGCGCCACGCCCACCTCGCGCGCGAGGCCGTCGAGCATCTCGTCGTCGTGCTCCGGGTCGTGGTGGAACACCGCCATGCGCTTGGCGCCGGCCTCGATGCACAGGCGCACGCCTTCCTGCCAGGTCGAGTGGCCCCAGCCGACGTAGCGCCGGTACTCCTCGTCGGTGTACATGCAGTCGTAGACGACGAGGTCGGCATCCTTGATGAGGCCGAGCACGTTGCGGTCGAGGCTGCCGGGCACGTGCTCGGTATCGGTGACGTAGCAGACCGAGCGGCCGTCGTACTCGATGCGATAGCCGGTGGCGCCGTCCGGGTGGTTGAGCGGCGCGGTCTTCACCACCACGTCGCCGTTGTGGAGGGTTTCGCCGGCGCGGAAGTCGCGGTATTCGAGGGTCGAGCGGAACACCTCGGGCGGCACCGGGAAGAGCGGCGACATCATGAATTCGGCGAGCACGCGCTTCAGCGTCATGGCGCCGGACAGGTGGCCCGCCCACAGGCGGAAGCGGTTCTGCGGCTGGAACAGCGGCCCGAAGAAAGGCAGGCCGCAGACGTGGTCGAAATGCGTGTGCGTGAAGTAGATGTCGGCGTCCACGCGCATGCCATCCAGGGTGCGGCCGAGGTAGCGGATGCCGGTGCCGGCATCGAACAGCAGCAGCCGCTCGCCGCAGCGCACCTCGAGCGACGAGGTGTTGCCGCCGTAGCGCGCGGTGCGCGGCCCGGGGCAGGCGATCGATCCGCGCACGCCCCAGAAGCGGACGGTGAAAGGCGACGTGTTACCCATGCTCGGCCGATATGGCTTCCCCTACCTATAATGTAACAGGGGAATTTCCACGCATGGAACGAAGCCTCTTCGGCTTCATCATCAAGTACAGCAAGCGCGATCAGCTCCTGATCGTGCCGTTCGTCCTCGCGACCATGGTGGTGTACTACCTGTCGCTCGACCTGCCGAAGACCATCATCAACCAGGCGATCCAGGGCGTGGGCTTCCCTTCGCCCGATTCGGTGAGGCGCTTCCTCGGCCTGGAGCTTGAAAGGGTCGAGTATCTCTTCGCGCTGAGCCTGGTGTTCCTCGCCCTGATCGTGCTGAACGGCTGGCTCAAGTTCCGCATCAACACGATGAAGGGCTGGATGGGCGAGCGCATGCTGCGCCGCCTGCGCTTCTCGCTGTTCGACTACATCCTGCGCTTCCCGCTGACCCGCTTTCGCCGCGTCAAGGCCGCCGAGATGGCGACCATGATCAAGGACGAGGTCGAGCCGCTCGGCGGGTTCATCGGCGAGGCGCTGATCACGCCCCTTTTCCTCGGCGGGCAGGCGCTCACGGCGATGTTCTTCATCCTCTACCAGCACTGGGCGCTCGGCCTGATCGCCCTCGCGGTGGTCGGCGTGCAGGCGGTGGTGATCCCGAAGCTGCGCAAGCGCCTGCTGGTGCTCGGCCGCGAGCGCCAGCTCACCGCGCGCGCCCTCGCCGGGCGCATCGCGGAGTGCGTCGACGGCGTGGCCGAGATCCACGCGCACGGCACGTCGAACTACGAGCGCGCGGAGATTTCCGCGCGCCTGGGCAGGATCTTCCGCATCCGCTTCGAGCTCTACCAGCGCAAGTTCCTCGTCAAGTTCCTGAACAATTTCCTCTCGCAGGTGACGCCGTTCCTCTTCTATACGGTCGGCGGCTATCTCGTGATCGTCGGCCGCCTCGACATCGGCGCGCTGGTCGCGGTGATCGCCGCCTACAAGGACCTGCCGGCGCCGGTGAAGGAGCTGATCGACTG
>DASSPL010000431.1:0-3957 GCA_035699685.1 Burkholderiales bacterium
GTGCCGTCGAGGATCTCGCCGCAGTTGATGTCCATGTCCTCGGTGAGGCGCCGGTACATCGGCGTATTCGTGGCGAGCTTCACCGAGGGCACCGGCTTCGCGCCGAACATCGAGCCGCGCCCGGTGGTGAACATGATCAAGTTGGCCCCGCCCGCGATCTGGCCCGTGGCCGAGCAGGGATCGAAGCCCGGCGTGTCCATGAACACGAACCCGGGCTGCCGCACGGGCTCCGCGTAGCGATAGACCTCCATGAGGCCCGTGGTGCCGCCCTTCATGGACGAGCCCAGCGACTTCTCGAAGATGTTGGCGAGGCCGCCGGCCTGGTTCCCGGGGCTCACCGCGCCGTTGATCTGCACGTCGCGGCCGGGCGAGTACTCGTCCTTCCACCAGCGGATGCGCTCGAGGAGCTTCTCGCCCACGGCGCGGCTCACCGCGCGCTGCGTGAGCGTGTGCTCGACGCCATAGATCTCCGGCGTCTCGGAAAGGATCGCGGTGCCGCCGTGGCGCACCAGGATGTCCATCGCGGCGCCGAGCGCCGGGTTCGCGGTGATCGAGGAGAAGCCGTCGGAGCCGCCGCACTGCAGGCCGATCTTCAGCCGGCTTGCCGGCACGGCCTCGCGGCGCACGTCGTTCGCCTTGGGCAGCAGCGCCTGCACGGCGGCGGCCGCGGCCTCGATGGTCTTGCGGGTGCCGCCCGTCTCCTGCATGACGAAGGTATGCAGCCGGTCGTTCGCCGCGAGCCCTTCCTGCCTCATCAGCCCGGCGAGCTGGTTGCGCTCGCAGCCGAGCCCGATGATGAGCACGGCGGCGAAGTTGGGATGGCGCGCGTATCCGCCGATGGTGCGGCGAAGCAGCTCCATCGGCTCGCCGCTCATCTCCATGCCGCACCCCAGCCCGTGGCTCAGCCCCACCACGCCGTCCACGTTGGGGAAGGCGGCGAGCCGCTCGGGCGTGAAGGCCTCGGCCACCTTGTGCACCACCGTGGCCGAGCAGTTCACCGTCGAGAGGATGCCGATGTAGTTGCGCGTGCCCACCTCGCCGTCGGCGCGCACGTAGCCCTCGAACCGCGCCTGCGCGGACACCGGCAGGACCTCGGTGGGCACATAGTCGCGGCCGAAGGCGTAGTCCCGGTCGAATTCGCGGAACGACACGTTGTGCGAGTGCACGTAGGTGCCCGGCGCGATGTCGGTCGCGGCGAAGCCGATGCACACGTTGTACTTGAGGATCGGCTCCCCGGCGGCGATGGCGCGCGCGGCGATCTTGTGGCCTGCCGGGACCTGGCTGCGGGTGACGAGTCCTTCGGAGGGGACCTGGGTGCCGATGCCGATGTCGACGCCGGCGACGACGACGTTATCGGCGGGATGAAGACGGATGACGGAGCCGGCGACGCGTTTCTCGGAAAGGGTGATCACGATGCTCCTCTCTGCCGCATGCGATGCAACAGCAGCCCCGCGGCCAGGATGGCGATGGTGAAGCCCAGGATCCACAGCGACGCCGGGCGATCGAGGAAGATCCCCGGGGACCCCCGGGAGATGGTGAGCGTCTGCCGCAGCGACTGCTCCGCGAGCGGGCCGAGGACGAGCGCCAGCACCAGCGCCGCGGGCGAGAAGCCGTAGAGCTTCATGAAGAATCCGATCAGGCCCGCGATGAACATCATCCAGGTCTCGACGATGCTGCCGTTCACGCTGTAGGTGCCGATGGTGCAGATGAGGATCACCGCCGGCGCGAGGATCCGGTAGGGGAGCTTGATCATCTGCACGAACAGCGGGATGGCGAAGATGTTGAGCGCGAGCAGCGCCATGTTGCCGAGGTACATGCTGGCGATGAGCCCCCAGGCGAACTCCGGCTTCTGCGCCATGAGCAGCGGCCCCGGCGTGAGCCCCCACATGAGGAAGGCCGCGAGCAGCACCGCGGTCGAGGCCGAGCCCGGAAGGCCGAGGGAGAGCAGGGGCACCATCGCCCCCGAGGAGGCCGCGTTGTTGGCGGCCTCGGGGCCGACCAGGCCCGCCATCGCGCCCTTGCCGAATTTTTCCGGGGTGCGGGAGACGGACTTCTCGAGCGTGTACGACATGAGCGAGGCGATGGTGGCGCCCGCGCCCGGGATGACGCCGATGACGAAGCCCAGCACGGAGCCGCGCAGCACGGTGAACTTGGTCTCGGCGTAGTCGCGCCATTCCGGCCAGAAGCGCTTCTCCTTCTGGTATTGGATGATGCCGCCCGCCCCCTGGAGGTGCATCCCGCGGTAGAAGATGTAGTAGAGCTCGCCGAGGCCGAAGAGGCCGATGGCGACCGGAATGAAGTCCACGCCGCCGATCAGCTCGGCCGACCCGAAGGTGAAGCGCGTCTGGCCCGTCTCGAGATCCACGCCCACGGTGCCGAGCGCGAAGCCGATCAGCGCCGAGATGACGCCGTAGCGCCAGTTGCCGTCGATCATCACGATGAGCGTCATCATCCCCATCATGACGAGCAGGAAGAACTCCGGCGGGCCGAAGCTGCGCGTCACCAGCGTGAACGCCGGCGTGAAGAGCGTGATGAGGATGACGCCGATGGTGCCGCCGATGAAGGACGCCACGGCCTGCATGACGAGCGCCGGGCCGGCGCGGCCCTGCTGCGCGAGGGGATAGCCGTCGAAGGTGCTCGCGACGCTGGAGGACTCGCCGGGCGTGTTGAGCAGGATCGAGGTGATCGTCCCGCCGTACATGGCGCCGTAATAGATCGCCGAGAGCATGATCACGGCGCTGGTCGGGTTCATGCCGTAGGTGATCGGCAGCAGGATCGCGATCCCGGCGGCCGGCCCGAACCCCGGGATGATGCCCACGATCATGCCGAGCATGACGCCGGCGAAGAGGAAGGCGAGGTTCACCGGGGTCACCGCCACCGACAACCCCAGCATCAGGTTGGAGAAGATGTCCATCAGAAGGGCAGCGGCAGCATGCCGCGCGGCATCGCGGCCCTCAGCCAGACGGTGAACAACAGGTGGATGCCGAGCGGCAGCAGGATGGCGATGAGCGCGTTCTGCAGCGGGCGCCCGCGGTTGAGGATCCAGAGCGATGCGCCCATGAAGGCCACCATGGACAGCAGCCCGCCGAGGAGGTCCAGCAGGCCGACGAGGATCGCGGAGAGCAGCGCGAGCACGGCGGCGCTGCGCCAGGCGGCCGGCACCGGCTCCTCGTCGGGGCGCTGGCGCCGGTCCGCGTACAGGCTGAGCGCGCACATGGCGACGAGGGACACGCCGATGATGCGTGGCAGGAACCCCGGCCCGAGGCGCCCTGCCGAGGACAGGTAGCTCAGGTCCGTGAACGCGATGTAGGTATACAGCGCGGCCAGGAACAGGATCGCCAGCAGGAATCCTGCGCGAAGCGCGCTCGCCTTTGACACTCGGGTTCCGCCGCTACTTGATGGCGCCCGACTTCTTCAGGATATCGGCGAACGTGCCCTGCGTCTTTTGCAGGAATGCGCGGAAGTCCTCGCCATAGAGGACGTTCTCGGTGAGCATCTGCTTGTCGATGTATTCCTTCCATTCCGGCGTCTGCACGATCTTCTTGACCGTTGCGATCCACCAGTCCTGGGCTTCCTTCGACACGCCCGGCGGCAGCACCAGCCCGCGCGGCATGGAGATGCCCAGCTCATAGCCCTCCTGGCCCAGGGTCGGAATGTTGCCCAGTCCCTTGGGGGTCTGCTTGCCGGTGTAGGCGAGCGCCCTCAGGTCGCCGGATTGCAGCAGGCCGAGCACCTCGCCCGGGTTCGAGAACGCCGCGTCGAGCGCGCCCGACAGCAGCGCGGTCGTGAGCTCGCCCTGCTTGTTGAAGGACACGTATTCGAACTTGAACCCGGCGCGCTCCGAGAGCAGCTTCGGCACGATGAAGTCGACGTTGACCGCGCCGATGCCGCCGATCGACGGCGGTTTCGACTTGGCCTGGTCGATGAACTCGCGCAGGGTCTTGATCTTCGACTTGC
>DASSPL010000432.1:0-5215 GCA_035699685.1 Burkholderiales bacterium
GAGTTCGCAACGGCCGGAGCGACGCAGGAAGGGACGCTGCCGCTCAGCAGCTTCCCGCGCCTCCAGGATGTGCTGGTCTCCGATGCAGGCGAAGCGGCGTACGCGCTGAAAGGCGTGCGCGACCAGCGTGGCCGTCCGAGCCTCAAGCTCGATGTGCGCGCCACGCTGCAGTTGCGCTGCCAGCGCTGTCTCGCGCCGCTCGCGCACGAGGTCCGGACGCAGGCCTTGCTGGTGCTCGCGGCCTCGCAGGCGGAGATCGACGCCGATCCGGCGACGGTCGACGCGCCGGACCGCGTGGTCGCCAGCAAGGAGATGGCGGTGCGGGACCTGGTGGAGGACGAGCTGCTCCTCGCGCTGCCGTATGCACCGCGGCACGAGGACTGCGAGGCGCGCCCCGCCGGAAGGGATGCGGGACATGACAGAGCAGCGAGCTCGCCGTTCGCGGGCCTGCGCGGCATGATGCAGCGCAAGCATTGATAACCAGAGGAGCTTCACATGGCAGTCCAGCAGAACAAGAAATCGCCTTCGCGCCGCGGCATGCACCGCGCGCATGACCACCTGACCCCGCCGCCGGTCGCGATCGAGCCGACCACCGGCGAGACGCACCGCCGCCATCACATCAGCCCGACCGGCTTCTATCGCGGCAAGAAGGTCGTCCGCACCAAGAACGACGAGTAGGCCCGCTGACCACCCTCGCAGTCGATTGCATGGGGGGTGACCACGGCCCCCGTGTGACGGTTGCGGCGGCGCTCGAGTTCCAGGGCCGCGCCTCGGATGTCGACATCATCCTGGTCGGCGTGCGCGAGGCCGTCGAAGCCGAGCTCGCCGCCCGCAACGCCGTCGCCGGCCCGCGCCTGCGCGTCCATCCGGCGACCGAGGTGGTCGGCATGGACGAGCAGCCGGCGCAGGCGATGCGCTACAAGAAGGACTCCTCCATGCGCGTCGCCGTCAACCTGGTGAAGAGCGGCGAGGCGCATGCCTGCGTGAGCGCCGGCAACACCGGCGCGCTGATGGCGATCTCGCGCTTCGTGCTGAAGACCATCCACGGCATCGACCGTCCGGCCATCGCCACCATCCTGCCGAACGAGAAGGGCACGTATACCTACGTGCTGGACCTCGGCGCCAACGTCGACTGCACGCCCGAGCAGCTGATGCAGTTCGGCGTCATGGGCGCGATGCTGGTCGCGGCGGTCGAGCACAAGGAGCGGCCGACGGTCGGGCTGCTCAACATCGGCGTCGAGGACATCAAGGGCAACGACACGGTGAAGCGCGCCGCCGAGCTGCTGCGCGCGAGCGGCCTCAACTTCCACGGCAACGTCGAGGGCGACGACATCTACAAGGGCACCACCGACGTGGTGGTGTGCGACGGCTTCGTCGGCAACGCGCTCCTCAAGGCCTCCGAGGGCGTGGCCAAGATGATGGTCGGCTTCCTGCGCACCGAGTTCAAGCGCAATCCGTGGAACATGCTGTCCGCGATGCTGGCTCGGCCGGTGCTCAATGCGCTGCGCGCGCGCATGGATCCGGCGAAATACAACGGCGCGAGCCTTCTCGGGCTGCGCGGCATCGTCATCAAGAGCCACGGCTCGGCCGACGTGCGCGCCTTCAGCTTCGCGCTCGAGCGCGCGGTCGACGAGGTGCGCAACAACGTCGCGCAGCGCATCGCGCAGAAGATGAGCGAAGTACCGGCGACGACATGACTTTTTCTCGCATCGTCGGCACCGGCAGCTACCTGCCCAAGCAGGTGCTGACCAATGCCGACTTCGCCGCGCGCGGCCTCGACACCAACGACGCCTGGATCCGCGAGCGCACCGGCATAGCCCAGCGCCACATCGCCGAGAAGACGCAGGCGTCGAGCGACCTCGCGCTCGAAGCCTCCAGGAATGCGCTGCAGGCCGCAGGCGTGCAGGCGAGCGATCTCGACCTGATCATCGTGGCGACGTCGACGCCGGACTACGTCTTCCCGAGCACCGCCTGCCTGCTGCAGGCGAAGCTCGGCGTCAAGGGCAGCGCGGCGTTCGACGTGCAGGCGGTGTGCAGCGGCTTCGTCTACGGGCTGGCGACGGCCGATGCCTTCATCCGTTCGGGCGCGCACAGGAAGGCGCTGGTGGTCGGCGCCGAGGTGTTCTCGCGCATCCTCGACTGGAACGACCGCACGACCTGCGTGCTGTTCGGCGACGGCGCGGGCGCCGTGGTGCTTTCCGCCGATTCGAAACCCGGCATCCATGCGAGCGTGCTGCGCGCGGACGGCAGCCACGCCGGCATCCTCTCGGTGCCGGGCAACGTGTGCGGCGGCGCGGTGGCGGGCAGCGCGTTCCTGCGCATGGACGGCCAGGCGGTGTTCAAGTTCGCCGTGCGCGTGCTGGAGGAATCGGCGCGCGAGACGGCGGAGAAGGCGGGCATGAAGCTCGAAGACATCGACTGGCTCATTCCCCACCAGGCGAACGTCCGCATCCTCGAGGCGACGGCCAAGCGGCTCGGCCTGCCGCGCGAGCGGCTGGTGGTCACGGTCGACCACCACGGCAATACCTCGGCCGCCTCGGTGCCGCTTGCGCTCGACGAATACGTGCGCGCGGGCAAGATCCGCCCCGGGCAGCGGCTGATGCTGCAAGGCGTCGGCGGCGGCTTCACATGGGGTTCTTCACTGGTGACGCTATGAAGCTCGCGATGGTTTTCCCCGGGCAAGGCTCGCAGGCGGTGGGAATGCTGCAGGGCTACGCCGGCCTGCCCGATGTGCAGCAGGTCCGTTCACAAGCCGAGAAGGCGCTGGGCGCCGATTTCCTCAGGCTGCTCGACGAGGGGCCGGGCGAAGCGCTCAACCAGACCGTCAATACGCAGCCGGCGATGGTGACCGCGGGCTACGCGGCCTATCGCGCGTGGCGCGCGCTCGGCGGGCCGGCGCCGCAGATCGTCGCCGGCCACAGCCTCGGCGAGTACACCGCGCTCACCGCCGCGGGCGCGCTCGGGTTCGAGGATGCGCTGCCGCTCGTGCGCTTCCGCGCGCAGGCGATGCAGGAAGCGGTGCCGGCGGGACAGGGCGCGATGGCCGCGATCCTGAACCTCGCCGACGACCAGGTCATCGCCGCCTGCGCCGAAGCCGGCGGCGTCGTACAGGCGGTGAACTTCAATTCGCCGGGACAGGTGGTGATCGCGGGCGAGAAGGCGGCCGTCGATCGCGCCATCGAGAAATGCAAGGCGCGCGGCGCCAAGCGTGCCATGCCGCTGCCCGTGAGCGCCCCGTTCCACTCCACCTTGATGCAGCCGGCCGCCGACAAGCTCAAAGGGAAACTGGTGACAGTCACCCTTTCCGCCCCGCAATGCACGGTTATCAATAACGTCGATGTGAAGGCCGAGACCGACCCGGCGCGCATCAAGGACGCGCTGGTGCGCCAGGCGGCCTCGCCGGTGCGCTGGGTCGAGACGATCAAGGCCATGGTGGCGATGGGCGCGACGCACATCGTCGAGTGCGGGCCGGGCAAGGTGCTGGGCGGCATGACCAAGCGCATCGCTCCGGAAGTGCAGTCGCTGACGCTGCACGACAAGGCGTCGCTCGAAGCAGCGCTCGCCGCGGTGAAAGGGTGACCATGCTCGAAGGAAGGATCGCAGTCGTCACGGGCGCCTCGCGCGGCTTGGGCCACGCCATCGCGCAGGAGCTGGCGAAGCAGGGCGCCAAGGTCGTCGGCACGGCGACCACCGCCGAGGGCGCCGCCAAGGTGCCGGGCATCGGCAAGGTGCTCAACGTGCGCGACGTGGCGCAGACCGACGCCTTCATCGACGAAGTGCAGAAGCAGGTGGGCGACATCGCCATCCTGGTGAACAACGCCGGCATCACCCGGGACAACCTCGCCCTGCGCATGAAGGACGCGGACTGGGACGAGGTCATCGACACCAACCTGAAGGCCGTGTTCCGCCTGTCGCGCGCGGTGATGCGCGGCATGATGAAGGCGCGCTGGGGCCGCATCATCAACATCACCTCGGTGGTCGGCGCGTCGGGGAACGCCGGACAGGCGAACTACGCCGCGGCGAAGGCCGGCGTGGTCGGCATGACGAAATCGCTCGCGCGCGAACTCGGCAGCCGCAATATCACGGTGAACTGCGTGGCGCCGGGATTCATCGACACGGACATGACACGGGCGCTGAGCGAAGAGCAGAAGACCGCGCTGCTCGCGCAGATTCCCCTCGGGCGCCTGGGCGCCGCGGCCGACGTGGCCGCCGCCGTCGCCTATCTCGCTTCACCCGCCGCCGGTTACGTGACAGGCACCTGCCTTCACGTCAACGGCGGCATGTATATGTAATAAAATACGCCCCCTTTTCGGGAAGGAGCAGCGATGGCGGAGAACATCGAGCAAGCGGTCAAGAAGATCATTGCCGAGCAGCTCGGCGTGAACGAGGCCGAGATCAAGAACGAGTCCTCGTTCGTGGACGACCTGGGCGCCGATTCGCTGGACACCGTCGAGCTCGTGATGGCGCTGGAAGAGGAGTTCGAGACCGAGATTCCCGACGAAGAGGCCGAGAAGATCACCACCGTCCAGCAGGCGATCGACTACATCAAGGCGCACGCCAAAGCGTAACCGACGCTTCCTCCCCCTAAGTGAACCGTCGCCGAGTCGTCATCACCGGCCTCGGCGCCGTCTGTCCCCTAGGTAATAGCGTCCAGGAAGCCTGGGACAAGGCGCTCGCCGGCACCTCCGGAATCACGCGCATCACCCGCTTCGACCCCTCGCGCCTCGCGAGCCAGATCGCGGGCGAGGTGAAGAACTTCGACCTTTCGCCGTACATGTCGCCGAAGGAAGCGCGGCGCATGGACCTCTTCATCCACTACGGCATGGCGGCGGGGCTGCAGGCCTGGCGCGACACCGGCCTGCAGATCACGGAGGCGAACGCCGAGCGGGTGGGCATCAATTTCGGCTCGGGCATCGGCGGCCTGCCGCTGATCGAGGCGATGAAGACCGAGCTCGACAAGAACGGTCCGCGCCGCATCTCGCCGTTCTTCATTCCCGGCTCGATCATCAACATGATCGCGGGCCTGCTGTCGATCGAGATCGGCGCCAAGGGCCCGAACCTCGCCATGGTGACGGCGTGCACCACCTCCACGCACTGCATCGGCGAGGCGATGAAGTCGATCCGCTACGGCGACGCCGACGTGATGATCGCCGGCGGCGCCGAGGCCGTGGTGACCGAGCTGGCGGTGGGCGGGTTCGCCGCGGCGCGCGCGCTG
>DASSPL010000433.1:0-2496 GCA_035699685.1 Burkholderiales bacterium
GGCGATGGTGGGCGAGACGAGGAAGCCGCCGCGGCCGTACTCGATGGCGCGCTCGAAGAGCCGCTTGAACGGCAGCTTGCCCCATTTGGCATGCATCTCGACCCACGCCGCCACGCAGCCGGGCACCGTGACGGTGTTCCAGCCGCGCACCGGCATCGACTTGTGATCCTTGAAATACTCGGGGGTCCACGCCGCCGGCGAGCGCCCGGAGGCATTCAGTCCGTGGAGGCGCTTGCCGTCCCAGACGATGGCGTACGCGTCGGAGCCGATGCCGTTGGACACGGGTTCGACCAGCGTCAGCGTGATCGCCGTGGCGAGGATCGCGTCGACCGCGTTGCCGCCGTCGGCCAGCATCTGCAGGCCGGCCTGCGCGGCGAGCGGTTGCGACGTGGCGACGACGTTTGCCGCGAGGAGCGGCTTGCGCGGCCAGGCATAGGGGTTGGCCCAGCCGAAGGTGGTGGGCAGCTCTTCCATTTTCATACGGTGCGTACCTGTTGCATGTCAGTGAGTCCCTGGATGACCTTCTCGATGCCGTCCTGCTTGAGGGTGCGCATGCCGTTCGCCACGGCGGCGGCGGCGATCTCGCTCACCGGCGCGTGCGTCTGGACCAGGCGCTTGATGTCGGCGTTGGCGCTCAGCAGCTCGTAGACCGCAACGCGTCCGCGGTAGCCGGTGCGGTCGCAGCGCGGGCAGCCGTGCGCGCGGTGCAGGGTGAATGCCGAGCGCGCCTTCCAGGCGCCCAGCACCTCGATCGGGTCGGTGTCCGAGCCGGCGCAGTATTCCTCGGCGAGCTGTCGCAGCTCGGCGCCGGACGGCGCATACGGCACCTTGCAGTCCGGGCACAGCCGCCGCACCAGACGCTGCGACAGCACGCCGAGCAGCGCGTCGGCGAAGTTGAACGGGTCCATGCCGAGGTCCAGCAGGCGCACGATGCTCTCGACCGCGCTGTTGGTATGCAGCGTCGACAGGACGAGGTGACCGGTGAGCGAGGCCTCGATGCCCATCTTGGCCGTCTCGGCATCGCGCATCTCGCCCACCATGATGACGTCGGGGTCGGCGCGCATGAAGCTGCGCATCGCCGCGGCGAAGGTCCAGCCGATCTTGGCGTTGACCTGCACCTGGCGCAGGCCCGGCTGCGCGATCTCGATCGGGTCCTCGGCGGTCCAGATCTTGAGGTCGGGCGTGTTGAGGAAGCCGAGCACCGAATGCAGCGTGGTCGTCTTGCCCGAGCCGGTCGGTCCGCAGACCAGGAACAGGCCGTGCGGTCGCGACATCAGGCGCTTCACTTCCTCCAGCGCCTCCGGCGCGAAGCCGAGGTCGTCGAGCGCCACCGGGGTCGCCGCGGCGAGCACGCGCATCACCACGTCCTCCAGGCCGCCGGCGGTCGGGATGGTGGCGACGCGCAGATCGACGTCGAGCGGCCCGAAGCGGCGGAACTCGATCTTGCCGTCCTGCGGCTTCCTGCGCTCGGTGATGTCGAGCTGGCTCATGATCTTGATGCGCGCCACTACGGCCCGGCGGAAGTTCGACGGCAGCTCGAGGTACGGAACCAGCGAACCGTCCTTGCGGAAGCGCACGCGCATATTGCGTCCCGCGGCATTGGCCTCGATATGGATGTCGGACGCCCTCTGCTCGATCGCATCGAGGATCATCTTGTTGACGAGCTGCACGAGCGTGCTGTCGTGCTCGGCGACCTGCTGCTCGCCATAGTCGGCATCCGCCGTTTCCGCGGACAGGCGGTGGGTGAGCTCGCCGATGCCGACGTCGCGGCGCCTGCGCACGGCATTGAGGCTGTTCTGCTGCGGAGCGCCGTAGTGCCGCTCCAGCGCGGCGCGCAGGTCGGGCCCGGCCGCCATCACCGGCAGCAGCTTCATGCCGGCGACGAAGCGCACCTCCTCGAGCCTGGCCGTATCGGTCGGATTCTCGACCGCCACCACCAGCGCGTTGTCGATCTCCGCCACCGGCAGCGTCTGGAAGCGCTGCGCCACCGCGGCGGGGATGCGCTTGAGCACCTCTGGCGCGATGTGAAAGGTCTTCAGCGCCAGGAAGGGGATGCCGAGCTTCTTCGCCAGCACCGCGTTGATCACCTCGGGGTCGACCACGCCCATGTCGGCGAGGATCTGCCCGAGCGGCGTGGCGCGGTCGCGCGCCTCGATGGCGAGCGCCTCCGCCAGCTCCGCCTCGGTCAGGTAGCCCAGCTCGACCAGCGTCTCGCCGAGCTTCTGCATCGGCTGCGCGCGCTGCTGCTTGAGCGCCGCGGCCAGCTGCTCGGGCGACACGATCTGGTTGTCGACCAGGTATTCGCCGAAGCGCCGGCCGCGCAGCGCCTGCTGCTTGGAAAGCGCCGCGTCGACCACCGCGGAGGAGGCGAGCTTCTCGTCGATCAGCATCTGCCCGATCGGCTTGCCGATGCTCGCCGACTGCACCGCGTCGACCGGCACGAACCAGCGCGTCACGCTGACGTCGCGCTCCGGCGGATACAGGAACATGCCGCAC
>DASSPL010000434.1:0-5536 GCA_035699685.1 Burkholderiales bacterium
CAGGCCGAGGCCGCGAGCATCACTTCGGACATCTTCGCGCGGACGGTGTAGTCCTGGTACGCGGGCAGCGCGACGGCCGCCAGAATGCCGATGATCGCGACCACGATCATCAGTTCGATCAGCGTAAAGCCTTGTTGAATGCGTTTCATGGTGCTCCCTTTGGTTGGTAATCGGCCAAGCGTCGGCCGTGCCCAACAGTGAGCAAGGCGTATGCCAGCCCGGAGTGTGAAAAATTCCTCGGCAGAACGGGGGGTTAGAGTCGACCGAGGGGGCCAGGTGACAAAAATCGGCACCTAGTGCTGAGGGACGTCGGTCTGCGCCACCAGGAAGCGGAATACCGGCTGCCACGCCGGCCCGGCGCCGGCCACCTTGCCGCGATGCGTGCCGAAAGAACGGATGGCCGCGAGCCCTTGGTTGGCGAGCAGGTGGCCGCTCATGTGTACCGCGACCACGTAGGGCGCATGCTCCGGCGGCAGATCTACGCCGGGCTGCAGCAGGCCCCCGGCGGCTTCCACCATCTGCGCGGGATCGGCGGCGGCGACCGCCGCATGCAGGCGCACCCACCGGCGCTCCGATTCCGGCAGCCTGCGGCTGCAGGGCGAATCGGCGAGTCGGGCCCACACCGCCTTTCGTTCCGCGGCCGCCAGGTGGCCATTGGTCACGGCCGCGATGTCGCCTGTAAGCCGGGCCAGCGCGCCCGGGGGCAGCGTCAGGCGGCAGTCGACGAGCGCGCCTCGCACCAGCACCAGGTCGTCGGCAAAACCCGGCGCGGCCTGCTCCAGGCGGGAAATATCGCCGTCGCGGATGTAGTTCGCCGCGGCCGCGGCCTGCGTGGCGAGCTCGGCGCGCCGCAGCCAGGGCCGCCGGCCCGGCGACAGCGCCATCGGATCGGGCTGCCGCCCGCGGGGCCGGTCGAAGAATCCGAGCAGGGGCACGGGCGCCTCGAGAAGCTGGACCACGTCCTGCACGTGCTGGCGCATGAAGCGCGCGAACGCGGCATTGAGGTCGAGCGACGGGTAGAAGTCCGAGTTCGGCTGCGCGCCGAACGCGGCGAAGTACGCGCCGATCGCGCTGCGCCCGCCGACGCGATGCAGCAGCAGATCGTCCACGTTGCGGACGTGCAAGCGCTCGAGCTCCGCGCGCACCGCCGGCATCTCCAGGACGCGCACGTCCGGCGGCGGGATGCGGCCGTTGACCGAGGCGACGACGATCAGATCGCCATGGTTGGCCGCCCAGAGCTCGTAGTCGGCGAAATTCTCCTCCAGCGCGGCCATGATGGTCGCCACCAGCACCGGGGTCATCTCGTAGACGTGCAGCCATTGCACGAACAGGCCGTCGGCACGCAGGTGGCGGCGCACGTCGCGGTAGAACTCGGTCGAGAACAGGGTCGCCACGCCGCTCACCCAGGGATTGGAGGGCTCCGAGATGATGACGTCGTAGGCCGCGTGGCGCGACGAGAAGTAGGTCTTGGCGTCATCGAAGTGGATGCGGCTGCGCGGGTCGTCGAGGGCGCGCGCGTTGGCCGGCCGGAAGTGCTCGCCCGAGCGCACCACGGCCGGCTCGATCTCGATGGTATCCAGGGACTCGACGGTGGACGACGCGAGCGCCGCGTGAGCCGTCATGCCGGTGCCGAAGCCGATGTTGGCGATGTGGCGCGCCTGCGGCGCGAGCATCACCGGCAGCAGGCCGAGCAGCGTCATGTTCACTTCGTCGTTGTTCGGCAGGCCGGCGACCGCGCCCACCGCGCCCTCCGACTTGCCGTTGGTGCGCAGCGCGGTGACGTTCGCGGCGGTCCGGGTGACGGTGATCGTCGCGGTCTTGCCGTCGTGGTGGGCGAGCACGCGCTCGTGGCCGTCCTTGCGCAGGAGCTGGCCGTGGCGGAAGACGCCCGAGGCCATCTCGTGCGCATCGAGCCGCACACCGAACACGGCGCCCGCCAGCGCGCCGCCGGCGACCAGGGCCGCGCCCGCAGGACGCAGCCATGCCGGGCGCGC
This sequence comes from Burkholderiales bacterium, assembly GCA_035699685.1. Classification (GTDB taxonomy): domain Bacteria; phylum Pseudomonadota; class Gammaproteobacteria; order Burkholderiales; family SG8-39; genus SCGC-AG-212-J23. Next base: position 1,995 of record DASSPL010000434.1, read on the forward strand.
GCGGGCGAGAAGGTAGACGCCGAGCGCGAGGTCGATCGCCGCGCCGGCGACGATCAGGCCCTTCACGCCGAGCAGCGGAAAGCCGATGTGCACCGCCAGCATGACGCCGGCGATGGCGCCGGCGGTATTGGCGGCGTAGACCTGGCCGATGGCGCGCTCCCCGGCGCCGGCGCGCAGCAGCGCCGCGGTGATGAGCGGCAGCGTCATGCCGGCGCAGAACGCGGCCGGGAACATCACCGCGACGCAGATGGCATGGCTGACGACGTTGAAGGCGATGTAGCCGCCTTCGCTGGCGGTGAGGGACTGCATCGCCGCCTGCATCACGGCGAAGCTCGAGGCATAGACCGGCAGCGTGGCGAGCGCGGCCGCGCCCATCACGATCTGCACGTAGGCGAGCAGGCGCACCGCGTCCGGCGTGGCGTCGATGCGCCGGCGCACCCACAGCCCGCCGAAGGCGAGGCCGAGGATGAAGGCCGACAGCATCAGCTCGAAGGCGTGCGTCGAGCTGCCGAGGACCAGCGACAGCATGCGGATCCAGCCCACCTCGTACATGAACGACGAGAGCCCGGTGAGCGCGGCGACGGTCAGCAGCATGCGCAGGTCGCGCACGGCAGCCGCCGCCGGGGCGGGCCGGGGCGCGGCGAGCGTCATCCCCTGCGCCTTGCGCAGCAGCATGACCGCGGCGGACACGGCGAGGTTGCCGATCGCCGCGGCGACCAGGGTGCCCGGCAGCCCGGCGGCCTTGATGAAGAAGAACCCGCTCGCCAGCACCCCGGCTGCGCCGCCCAGGCTGTTGGTGAAATAGAGCATCGCCACGACGTAGCCCGCGCGCCGGGGCTGCGCGCGCAGCACGCCCGCGGTGAGCAGCGGGAAGGTCATGCCGAGCAACACGCACTGCGGCAGGATGAGCAGCGCCGCGAGCGACCACTTGAACGCGTGCACCGCGGCGGGCGAGCCGAGCGACGGGATGACGCTGTCGAAGGCCAGCGCGGTGGCGGCGACAAAGACCTCGTGGAACACGAGCGACACGCCGCCAATCACGGCCTCGATCACCGCGTAGAGGAGCAGCGGATCGCGCCACGCGCGCCGGCTGGCGAGCCACGCGCCGAGCGCCATGCCGCCCATGAAGATGGCGAGCACCAGGGTCTGCGCGTAGGCCGCGTGCCCGAGGAACAGCTTGAGGTAGTGGCTCCAGATCGACTCGTAGATCAGGCCGGCGAAGCCCGACGCGGTGAAGGCGACGAAGATGCCGGGCAGGAACAGCGATCCCCCCCACCGCGACGCGAGTGGCGACATCGCCTTCGCGGTTACGCCTGGTAGCCCGGGATGCGGGACTCGTCCACGTCGTCGATCTGCTCCTTGTCGAGGAACAGCTCGGCGTATCGGCGGTACACCTTGCGGCGCACGAAGATGTCGAACAGGTCCGGATCGATGTGCTGGCTCTGCTTCATGCGGCCGAGGATCTCGAGCGACTCGGACAGCGTCTTGCCCTTCTTGTAGGGGCGGTCCTTGGCGGTGAGCGCCTCGAAGATGTCGGCGATGCCCATGCAGCGCGCCTGCACCGACATCTGCTCGCGTTTCAGGCCCTTCGGATAGCCCTTGCCGTCCATGCGCTCGTGGTGGCCGCCGGCGTACTCGGGCACCTTGGTCAGGTGCTTGGGCCACGGCAGCGCCTCGAGCATCTTGATCGTCGCCACGATGTGGTGGTTGATGATCTTCCGCTCCTCGTCGGTGAGCGTGCCGGCGCGGATGGTGAGGTTCTTCACCTCGTCGCCGGTGAGGAAGTCGGCCTCGTGGCCGGACACGTCGCGCCAGCGGTAGCGGGCGATGCGCTGCACGCGCTCGACGTCCTCGTCGCGCATGCGCTCGCCGCCGATGTTGCAGGCGTGCAGGAACTTGCGGTCGTCGTCCAGCCGGCGCAGCGCGTCGCGCAGGCGCCGCTCCTCGTCGGCGACCTGCATCGCGTCCATGGATGCGCGCCGGCGCAGCGAGTCGATCTCGGCATCGCGCTTGAGCACCTCGAAGCGGGTGTCGATCAGCTGCACGCGGTCGAAGATGGTCTCGAGCTTGGTCGCCTTGTCGACCACGTGCACCGGCGTCGTGACCTTGCCGCAGTCGTGCAGGAGGCCCGCGATCTTCAGCTCGTAGCGGTCCTTGTCGGTCATGTGGAAATCGGCGAGCGGGCCCTCGCGCGTCTCGTTCACCGCCTCGGCGAGCAGCATGGTCAGCATCGGCACGCGCTGGCAGTGTCCGCCGGTGTAGGGCGACTTCTCGTCGATCGCGCTGTTGATCAGCTTGATGAACGACTCGAACAGCTGCTCGAGCTGGTCGATCAGCATGCGGTTGGTGAGCGCCACCGCGGCCTGCGAGGCGAGCGACTCGGCGAGCCGCTGGTCCGAGGCGGAGAAGGCCACGATCTCGCCGCTGCGCGGGTCCTGCGCGTTGATCAGCTGCAGCACGCCGATGGCCGCGCCCTCGTGGTTGCGCATCGGCACGGTGAGGAAGGACTTGGAGCGGTAGCCGGTCTTCGCGTCGAAGGCGCGCGTGCCGGTGAAGTCGAAGCCCTCGGCGGTATAGGCATCGGCGATGTTGACCGTCCGGCCGGTGAGCGCGGCGTGCGCCGCCACCATGCTGTGGTTCGGCTTGCCGTCCCGGTAGAGCTGGATCGGATAGAACGGAATCGGGTTGCCGGTGGTGCCGCCGAGATAGAACTTGAGCGAGCTCGTGCGCACGATCTCGAAGCGCAGGCTCTTGTCGTCGGCGACGCGGTAGAGCGTGCCGCCGTCGGCGCGGGTGATGGTCTTGGCGGCGGTGAGGATCGCCTCCAGCAGGCGGTTGATGTCGCGCTCGGCCGAGAGCGAGGCGCCGATGGCGTTGAGCTGGTCGAGGCGCTGGACGAGGTCGTCGGCAGCCGTGGGTGCCACGCCGCCGGGGAAGCGCAGACCCTGCGTGCTGTCGAAGGTCGCGCTCACATCACGTAACGCTCATTTCACACACACTGCGCGCACTTCCTTCATGTGGGTCACGCCGGTCAGGCACTTCTCCATCCCGTCCTGCTTGAGCGTGCGCATGCCGTCGTCCAGGCACTGCGCCAGCATCTCGGCCACGCGCGCGTGCTCCTGGATCAGCTTCTTCAGCTTGTCGGTGGCGATCAGCAGCTCGTGCAGGCCGCAGCGGCCCTTGAAGCCGGAGCCGCCGCACTTGTCGCAGCCGACCGGCTTGTAGAAGGTCAGCTGGCCCTTGTCGTTGCCGTAGAGCTTCACCCAGTCCTTGTACACCTGCTCCATCGAGCCCTTCGGGTCGGCCTTGAAGCGCGGCGTGGCCATCAGCTCCTCGCAGTACTCGCGCAGGAACGCGGTCAGCTCGGCCCCCTCCGGCGTGTACGGCTGCTTGCACGAGCACAGGCGCTTCGCCAGGCGCTGCGCCAGGATGCCGAGCAGCGCGTCGGAGAAGTTGAACGGATCCATGCCCATGTCGAGCAGGCGCGTGATCGATTCCGGCGCCGAGTTGGTGTGCAGCGTGGCGAACACCAGGTGGCCGGT
>DASSPL010000435.1:0-12193 GCA_035699685.1 Burkholderiales bacterium
CAACGATCGCCAGAAGATGAACCAGGCGATGATGGATCTCTACAAGACGGAGAAGATCAACCCGCTCGGCGGCTGCTTCCCGATCCTCGTCCAGATCCCCGTTTTCATCGCGCTCTACTGGGTGCTGCTCGCTGCGATCGAGCTGCGCCACGCGCCTTTCATGCTGTGGATCAAGGACCTGTCGGCGCTCGATCCGTACTTCGTGCTGCCGATCCTGATGACCGTCACCATGGTGATCCAGACCAAGCTCAATCCGGTGCCGCCGGATCCGGTTCAGGCCCAGGTGATGAAGTTCATGCCGTACGTCTTCAGCATCTTCTTCTTCTTCTTCCCGGCCGGCCTGGTGCTCTACTGGCTGGTCAACAACATCCTTTCAATCGCCCAGCAATGGCAGATCCAGCGCATGTTCGATCGCGACAAGCCTGCCCATGCCAAGAGATGAGGGCCTGAGAGACACGATCGCGGCGGTGGCCACGCCGCCCGGACGCGGCGGCATCGGCATCGTGCGCATCTCCGGTCCCTCGGCGCCGCGCATTGCGCAAGCCCTGCTCGGCGGCCTGCCGCCGCCGCGTGCGGCTGCCGCGGCTCGATTCAAGGACCGCCAAGGCGAGCCCATAGACGAAGGGCTCGCGGTGTACTTTCCCGCGCCCCATTCGTATACCGGCGAGCACGTCGTCGAACTGCATGCACATGGTGGGCCGATCGTCATGCAGATGCTGCTCGCCGCGTGCCTCGATGCGGGCGCGCGGCTCGCCGAGCCGGGCGAATTCACGCGCCGCGCCTTCCTCGAGGGCAAGCTCGACCTCGCGCAGGCCGAAGCGGTCGCCGATCTCATCGACGCGTCGAGCCGCGAGGCGGCGCGCAGCGCGCTGCGCTCGCTCAGCGGTGAATTCTCCGCCGCCATCGAAGCGCTGCGCCAGCGGCTGGTGGAGTTGCGCGCGCTCACCGAGGCGCAACTCGACTTTCCTGAGGAAGAGCTGGATGCGCTGCACCGCGACGACGCCGCACAGCGGCTGGGCGGCGTGCGCGCGGCGCTGGACGATGTGCTGGGGCGCAGCCGCCAGGGCAGCCTGCTGCGAAGCGGCGTACACGTCGTGCTCGCCGGTCGTCCCAACGTCGGCAAGTCGAGCCTGCTCAACCGCCTGAGCGGCGAGGAACGCGCGATCGTCACGGCGATTCCGGGCACCACCCGCGACGCGCTGCGCGAGCCGATCCAGATCGAGGGCGTGCCGCTGGTCGTCGTTGACACGGCGGGGCTGCGCTCCTCCGGCGACGAGGTGGAACGCCTCGGCATGGCGCGCACGCGCGCAGAGCTGGAACGCGCCGACGTAATCCTCGTCGTGCACGAAGCCGGCGCCGCGAACCCGGCGCCGCCGCCCCTTCCTGAAGGCGCGGCGCGGATCAACGTCCACAACAAACTGGATCTCGCGCCCGGCTTCACGCCCCCGCCGGGCGAGCTGGCGGTGTCCGCCAAGACCGGGCAGGGCATGGCGGACCTGCGGCGCGCCATCCTCGCGGCCGCGGGATGGTCGGCCACCGGCGAATCGGTGTTCCTGGCCCGGGAGCGCCATCTGCGGGCGCTGCACGCGGCGAGGGATCACCTCGAGCGCGCGGCCGCCGAGCAGGCACGGTGGGAAATCTTTGCCGAGGAGCTGCGCCTGGCCCACGACCAGCTCGCGGCGGTGACCGGCGCGTTTACATCCGACGACCTGCTGGGTGAGATCTTCGCGCGCTTCTGCATCGGCAAGTAGCCCGTTCGCGCGATCATGTCTTTGATATCAAATGTGTAATCCGAACGGGGGAGGGGAGCCAGAAACGCGCGCCAAGGCCCCGGTGCTAGAATCCGCGCCCTGAGCAATCCCTAAATTCCCGGCCCAGCGCCCGCTGGGCCTTTGCCTTTTTGGAGTCAGATCGAATGAATGCTCCGGCATCAGGCCCGACAGACCAGCCCAGCGCCCCGCAATGGGTGCGCCACGCCGGGCTGAAGCAATGGGTCTCGGAGATCGCGCAGCTCACCAAGCCGGAACGCATCGTCTGGTGCGACGGCAGCCAGACCGAGTACGACCGGCTCTGCCAGGAGCTCGTCGCCAAAGGGACCTTCATCCCGCTGAATCCAAAGCTGCGTCCGAATTCCTTCCTCGCGCGATCGCACCCGAGCGACGTGGCGCGAATGGAAGACCGCACGTTCATCTGCAGCGAGTCGAAGGAAGACGCGGGCCCTACCAATAACTGGATCGAGCCGTGCGAGATGCGCGGCACCCTGCAGCGCCTGTTCGACGGCTGCATGCGGGGCCGCACGATGTACGTCGTGCCTTTCTCGATGGGACCGATCGGCTCGCATATCGCGCAGATCGGCGTGGAGATCACCGATTCCGCCTATGTCGCGGTCAGCATGCGCGTGATGACGCGCATGGGGCGCGCGGTGGTCGAGTGGCTCGGCGCGGACGGCAAATTCGTGCCGTGCGTGCATTCGGTCGGCGCGCCGCTCAGCGCGGGACAGAAGGACGTCGCCTGGCCCTCGAACGAGAAGGAGAAGTGGATCGTCCACTTCCCGGAGACGCGCGAGATCTGGTCGTTCGGTTCCGGCTACGGCGGCAACGCGCTGCTCGGCAAGAAGTGCCTTGCACTGCGCATCGCCTCGGTCATGGCGCGCGACGAGGGCTGGCTGGCCGAGCACATGCTGATCCTTGGGATCGAGGCGCCCAGCGGCGAGAAAAGCTACATCGCCGCGGCGTTCCCATCCGCCTGCGGCAAGACCAATCTGGCGATGCTGATCCCGCCCGAGGCGTTCAACGGCTGGAAGGTGACGACGATCGGCGAGGACATCGCCTGGATCAAACCCGGCAAGGACGGCCGCTTCTACGCGATCAATCCGGAGTACGGTTTGTTCGGCGTCGCGCCCGGCACGTCAGAGCACACCAACCCGAACGCAATGAGGACGCTTAGCGCCAACGTCGTCTTCACCAACGTCGCCATGACGCCCGAAGGGGATGTGTGGTGGGAAGGCATGACGGACGAGCCGCCGGCGAAGCTCATAGATTGGCAGGGCAAGCCCTGGACGCCTGAAGACGGCAAGAAGGGACGCCTTGCGGCGCACCCGAATGCCCGGTTCACGGTGGCCGCCGCGCAATGCCCGTCGATGGATCCGAAGTGGGAAGACCCGCAGGGCGTGCCGATCGACGCCTTCCTGTTTGGCGGGCGCCGCTCCTCGACGGTGCCGCTCGTGGTCGAGGCGCCGAGCTGGGAAGAGGGCGTGTACATGGCGGCCACGCTCGGGTCGGAAACCACCGCCGCCATCACCGGCAAGGTGGGCGTGGTGCGTCGCGACCCGATGGCCATGCTGGCTTTCTGCGGGTACAACATGGGCGACTACTTCGCGCACTGGCTGAAGATGGGCCGCGCGGTGAAGCATCCGCCGCGCATCTTCCGCGTCAACTGGTTCCGCCGCGACGCCCAGGGCAAGTTCATCTGGCCGGGCTTCGGCGAGAACATGCGCGTCCTGCAGTGGATCGTCGAGCGCTGCCAGGGCCGCGCGCGTGGCGTGGAAACCCCGCTGGGCGTTATGCCGAGGTTCGAGGATCTGAACTGGCGCGGCCTGGAGAAGCTTTCGCCGGCGCAGTACGGCGAACTCACCCGCTTCGACCCGTCGGGTTGGCGCGATGAGCTGAAATCGCACGACGAGCTCTTCGAGAAACTCGGCAGCCATGTGCCCCCGGCCCTCGAAGCCGGCCGCGGACGCATGCACGAGAAGCTCGCCGCCTAGCGGCGCGACAGCCAGAACGCCCCCGCGGCGGCGGCCAGCGCCGCGGCTCCGCCAGCCAGGAAGGCCATCGGCGAGTGCCAAAGCTCGACGAGCGCACCGCCGATCGCCATTCCGAGCCCCACTCCGCCGAGAAGCGCGCTCGTCGACCAAGTGAATGCTTCGGTCATCTGCTCGGGCCTGGCCACCTTGGCGACCAGCATCGATTGGATGATCAGCGCCGGCGCCATGACCACGCCCGCGAAAAAGCACAGCGCGCCGAACACGAGCGGCGGCCACGCAACCATACCGAGCACGAGAAGGCCGATTCCCATCACCGCGAGGGTGGTGCCGAACTGGCGAAGGAGGGGCGCATGCCAGCCGCGACTGCCATAGGCGAGGCCGCCCAACGCGCTGCCGGCGCTCATCACACCGAGGAAGACGCCGGCCAGTGCCGGCTGGTTCAGCTCGGCGGCGAAAGCGGCGGCGCCCAGCTCGGTCAAGCCGAAAGCGATGCAGTAGCACAGCACTATCGCGATGAGTCCTAGGAACGAGGCTTGGCCTAGCGGTCCCAGCAGCGTCGCGTGCTGCCGCGGCTCGATGCGCCAGGCGCGCAGCGCGGGCAGGAACAATCCAACGCCGACCAGGGCGCACGCCGCGGCGAAAAGCACGGCAGCGGCACCGGACGCGAATGCGACGAAGAGTGCAACCAGCATCGGGCCGGCGATGAACATCACCTCGATCAACACCGAGTCGAGCGCGTACGCCGCGTGAAGTGAGGTGTCGTCGCGCAGGCGCTGGCGCAGGAATGTGCGCATGCATACCGTCATGGGCGGAAAGCTCATACCCGCGGCGGCCGCGCACGCCAGGATCGCTGCGCTCGGGGCAGCGACCGATACCGCTGCGACCAAGGCAGCCATCGACGCCGGGAACAAAGCCGCGCAAGCCAGTAGCACCCAGCGAGGTCCGTGGCGGTCGATCAGTCTTCCCAAGACGGGGGCCATGGCCGCGAGCCCGGCTACATAGACCCCGGTTGCGATCCCGCCCAGCGCGAACGAATCTCTCGCTCCCTGGACCAGCAGCAGGATCGCAAGCCCGCTCATGCCGATCGGGAGTCGGCCGACCAACGACGCCGTGAAGACGTAGGCGAGTCCTTCCTCAGCCAACAGGAGACGATAGCGCTGGAGGGAGATCACGGCTCTTTGCTGCAGTGCAGCACCTGCGTTGTTCCACGTGAAACCACGTAGAATTCGCGCTCCCCATGCGGTTCCCCCACGACTTCGACATCATTGTGGTCGGTGGCGGCCATGCCGGTACTGAAGCCGCGCTGGCCGCGGCGCGCATGGGGCGTCGAACGCTGCTTCTCACCCACAGCATCGAAACGCTCGGCCAGATGTCCTGCAATCCCTCGATCGGTGGAATCGGCAAAGGCCATCTGGTGCGCGAGGTGGACGCGCTCGGCGGCGCGATGGCTATCGCGACCGACGAAGCCGGAATCCAGTTCCGGACCCTCAACGCTTCCAAAGGACCGGCGGTGCGGGCAACAAGGGCGCAGGCCGACCGCGTGCTTTACCGACAGGCGATTCGTCGCCGGCTTGAAAATCAGCCGAACCTCCTGATCTTCCAGCAGGCGGTGGACGACGTGCTGGTGCAGGGCGACAAGGTGGTGGGCGTCGTCACCCAGCTCGGAGTGCGCTTCGAGGCGCGGGCGGTTGTCCTCACCACTGGGACGTTCCTTGCCGGTCTGATCCACGTCGGCCTGAGCAGCCACGCAGCCGGCCGAGCGGGGGAGCCGGCCGCAGCGACCTTGGCCGCCCGTTTGCGCGAACTGGACCTTCCCGTCGGCCGGCTGAAGACCGGCACGCCCCCGCGCTTGGATGCCCGCACGGTCGACCTTAGCGTGATGGAGGAGCAGCCGGGCGACGCCCCGGAGCCGGTGTTTTCCTTCATGGGCAGCCGGGCGCTGCACCCCCGCCAAGTGCCGTGCTGGATCACGCACACCAACGAGCGTACTCACGAGATCATTCGCGGCGGTCTCGATCGTTCGCCGATGTTCACCGGCGTGATCCAGGGCGTCGGCCCACGCTATTGCCCTTCCATCGAGGACAAGATCCATCGCTTCTCCGGGAAGGCGAGCCACCAGATCTTCATTGAACCGGAGAGCCTGTCGACCAACGAGCTCTATCCGAACGGCATTTCCACCAGCCTGCCCTTCGACGTGCAGCTCGAGCTTGTGCATTCGATCCGCGGCCTGGAGAACGCGCACCTTGTGCGCCCGGGATACGCGATCGAATACGACTACTTCGACCCGCGCCAGCTGAAGAGCTCCCTGGAGACCAAGGCCCTGCGGGGACTGTTCTTCGCCGGGCAGATCAACGGCACGACCGGCTACGAAGAGGCGGCCGCGCAGGGCTTGCTCGCCGGCGCGAACGCCGCGCTCTACGCGGCGGGCGAGGCTCCGTGGTGTCCGGCGCGCGACGAGGCTTATTTGGGCGTCTTGGTCGACGATCTGGTCACGCGGGGCGTGTCGGAACCCTATCGTATGTTCACCAGTCGCGCCGAGTATCGCCTGCAACTGCGCGAGGACAATGCGGATCTGCGCCTGACGGAAACCGGCCGGAAACTCGGCTTGGTGGACGATGCCCGCTGGGCGGTGTTCAGCCGCAAGCGCGATGCGATCGAGGCTGAAAAAGCTCGACTTGAAAGAACGTTTGTGAGTACTGGCTCCCTGGAAAAGGTGCGTGCAACCGATTTCCTTCGGCGCCCAGAGGTTGGATACGGCGACGTCAGCCCCGATTCGCAACTGCCCGCCGATGTGACGGAGCAGGTGGAAATCCAGCTCAAATATGAAGGCTACATCGCCCGCCAGAAGAACGAACTGGCGCGGCGACGCGACCTTGATACGTTGGCGTTGCCGCGCGACCTCGACTACCGTGAGGTGCGAGGCCTTTCGGCCGAAGTGCAGCAGAAGCTCGATAAGCACCGGCCCGAGACGATAGGACAGGCGGCCCGCATTTCGGGCGTCACTCCGGCCGCGGTTTCGCTCCTGCTCGTTCACCTCAAGCGAGGCTTTCGTTCGAATAAGAAAACGGCATGACGCCGCAGACCGCGCTGGAGCGCGGCATCGATGAACTGGGACTGGGCCTGCCCGCTGGCTGCAGCGAGCGGCTGCTGCGATACCTCGGACTGCTCGAGAAGTGGAACCGTACCTACAACCTGACGGCCATTCGTGACCCGCTGACGATGGTGAGCCATCATCTTCTCGATTCGCTCGCGGTGCTGCCGCGCCTGCCGCTGCAGGCACGCGCCGCGCGCGTCGCCGACGCCGGCTCGGGCCCGGGCCTGCCGGGAATCCCGCTCGCGCTGGCGCGCCCTTCGTGGCACGTGGCGCTGATCGAGTCCAACCAGAAGAAGGCGGCATTCCTGCGTCAGGCGGTGATCGAGTTGAGCCTCGCCAACGTCGAGGTGCACGAAGGACGCGTGGAAGCGTGGCAGCCGGCGGAGGGATTCGCCCTGGTGATTTCCCGCGCCTTTACGGAGCTGGCCCAGTTCGTCGCGGCGTGCCGCCACCTTCTCGCCGCCAGGGGCGTGCTCGCGGCGATGAAGGGCAGGCAGCCGCAGCAAGAGATCGCCCGTCTGCCGGCCAGTGTGCGGCTGCTCGAGGTCATTCCGCTGCGCGTGCCGTTCGTCGAGGGCGAACGCCACCTCGTGCTGTGCGAGCCGGCATGAGCACGCCGCACATTCTGGCCGTCGTCAATCAGAAGGGCGGCGTCGGCAAGACGACGACCAGCGTGAACCTGGCCGCGGCGCTCGCGCAGTCGGGCAGGCGCGTGCTTCTCGTCGATCTCGATCCGCAGGGCAACGCCACCATGGGCAGTGGTGTCGACAAGCGCAACGCTGCGCGCACGGTGTATCACGTGCTGCTCGGCCTCGCGGACCTCGCGGGCGCGCGCATGAAGACCGAGCGCGGCGGTTTCGATCTCGTGCCGGCCAATCGCGAGCTGGCGGGCGCGGAGATCGAGCTTGTCGAGCTCCCGGGCCGCGAATCGCGCCTGAAAGGCGCGCTCGAGCGGGTGCATGACGACTACGACTTCGTGCTGATCGACTGTCCGCCCTCGCTCAGCCTCCTTACCGTCAACGCGCTGACCGCCGCGCAGCGGGTCCTGATTCCCATGCAGTGCGAGTACTACGCGCTCGAGGGGCTGTCCGACCTCGTAGCGACGATCAAGCGCGTGCGCGCAAATCTGAACCCGCAGCTCGAGATCGCGGGCCTGCTGCGCACGATGTACGACCCGCGGAACACGCTGTCGCAGCAGGTTTCCCAGCAACTGGAAGAGCACTTCGGCGACAAGGTGTATCGGACGCTGGTGCCGCGCAACGTGCGGCTGGCCGAGGCGCCGAGCTACGGCGTGCCGGCCGTGCTGTGGGACGCCAGCTCCAAGGGCGCGCAGGCCTATGTCGCCCTGGCGGGCGAAATCCTGGCGCGCGCGGCATGAAGCCCAAGGGTCTCGGACGCGGCCTCGACGCGCTGCTCGGCGAAGACCGTGCGCCGGCGCGCGAATCGCTCGGCACGATCGAGTTGGCGCGCATCCGCCCCGGCAAATATCAGCCGCGCACCCGAATGGACGAGCAGAGCCTGAACGAGCTCGCGCAGTCGATCCGCTCGCAGGGGCTGCTGCAGCCGCTGGTGGTGCGTGCCGTCGAGGCCGGCGGCTACGAGCTGATTGCCGGCGAGCGCCGCTGGCGCGCAGCGCAGATGGCCGGGCTGACCGAAGTGCCGGCCATCGTGCGCGAGGTGCCGGATGACGCGGCTCTGGTGATGGCGCTGATCGAGAACATCCAGCGCGAGGACCTCAACCCGGTCGAGGAGGCGGCCGGCGTGCAGCGCCTGATCGACGAGTTCAGTATGACGCACGAGCAGGCGGCGGACGCGGTCGGCCGCTCGCGCAGCGCGACCACCAACCTCCTGCGCCTGCTCCGCCTGGCCAAGCCGGTGCAGGAGATGCTGATGCGCGGCGCGCTGGAGATGGGCCACGCGCGGGCGCTGCTGCCGCTCGACGGCGCGCGGCAGATCGAGGTGGCGTCGCGGGTGTCGGCCAAGGGCTTTTCGGTGCGCGAAACCGAAGCGCTGGTGCAGAAGCTGCTGCGGGACGCGCCGGCACGCCGCAAAAGGAAGACCGACCGCGACCTCGAACGCCTGGAGGAAGAACTGTCCGGCCGGCTCGGCACCACCGTCGAGATCCAGGCGGGCGCCAAGGGGCGCGGCAAGCTGGTGTTGCACTATTCAAATCTTGACCATCTCGACGAGCTGCTGAAGCGCTTGAAGTGATGCAGTTACGATATACTTCCGCGGCTTTGCGGGGTGCGAAGACGAATTCCACCGCCATGCTTCGCCGCCTCGGAAAGCCGGTCCTCACCGTCCTGAGATGGCAGCTCGCAGCGACGGCGTTGCTCGCGATCGGAGCGGCGCTGATTTCCGGCACCCATGGAGCGATCTCCGCGCTTGCCGGCGGGCTGATCAGCATTACGGCCGGTCTGGTGTCCGCGTGGGTCGCGTCGCTGGGAGGCGCGAGATCGGCGGGGGGAGTCGTGATGGGTGCATTGCGCGCCGAGGCCGTGAAGGTCGGCCTCGCGGTGGCTTTGTTGTGGCTGGTGCTGGTGAATTACAGCGAGGCCGTGGTCGGCGCCCTGATCGCAGCCTTCGTCGTCACGATACTGATTTTTTCGATGGCTTTTTTCGTCCGCGAGTACTGACAGTCCGATAACGATGGCCGCCAGCAGCAGCGAAGTCGTCCCCTCCGAATACATCCAGCATCACCTGACCTTCTTTACGAAGCCGCTCGGCGACGCCGGCGGCTTCTGGTCGGTCAACATCGATTCGCTCGCGGTGTCGATCCTGCTCGGGCTGATCGGCGTGGGCTTCATCTGGTGGGTGGTGCGCGGCGCGACGGCCGGCGTGCCGACCAAGCGCCAGGCGTTCGTCGAGCTGGTGATCGATTTCGTCGACGAGCAGGCGAAAGGCATCTTCCACCAGGGCGACCGCCACGCCTTCGTCGCGCCGCTCGCGCTGACCGTGTTCATCTGGGTGTTCCTGATGAACTCGATGGACTTCCTGCCGGTCGACATCATCGACCGCTTCGTCACCGGCCATATCTCCGACCACGGCTTCCGCATCGTGCCCACGGCCGACGTCAACACCACGTTCGCGCTGGCGATCACGGTGCTCGCGCTGACCATCATTTTCGCGATCAAGGTGAAGGGCCTCGGCGGCTGGCTGCACGAGCTGTTCTGCGCGCCGTTCGGCTCGCATCCCCTGCTGTGGCCCGCCAACTTCCTGTTCCAGCTGGTCGAGTACGTGTCCAAGACGCTGTCGCACTCGCTGCGCCTGTTCGGCAACATGTACGCGGGGGAGATCCTGTTCCTCCTCCTGTGGCTGCTCGCCGCCACCGGCGTCATCGGCGCGTTCTTCGCCTTCGTGCTGGGCCTGGGCTGGGCCATCTTCCACATCCTGATCGTCGCGCTGCAGGCCTACATCTTCATGATGCTCACGATCGTCTATCTGGCGATGGCGCACGAGCACCACTAACAACCGACTACCTAGAGAAAGGGAAAACCAAAATGGAGAAACTTCAACTTCTGGCGATGGTGCAGGCCTACACCGGGATCGGCATCGGCCTGATGGTCGGCCTCGGCGCCGCGGGCGCGTGCATCGGCGTCGGCATCATGTGCAGCCGGTTCCTCGAGGCCGCCGCGCGCCAGCCGGAGCTGACCAACTCGCTGCAGGGCAAGGTGTTCCTGCTGCTCGGCCTGATCGACGCCTCGTTCATCATCGGCCTGGGTATCGCGATGTTCTTCGCCTTCGCCAACCCGCTCGCCGGGGCTTTCCGCTAAAGACCCCAGGGGTCTCGACATGAACATCAACTTCACGCTGGTCGCGCAGGCGATCACCTTCATCGCGTTCATCCTGTTCACGATGAAGTTCGTGTGGCCGCACATGCTGCGCGCCATCGAGACGCGCCAGAAGACCATCGCCGACGGCCTCGCCGCCGCCGAGCAGGGACGCCGCTCGCTCGAGACATCGACCCGCCAGGCCGACGACGCCATCCGGGAGGCGCGCAGCCGCGCCGCCGAGATCGTGGCGCAGGCGGAGAAGCGCGCCACGCAGATGATCGACGAGGCGCGCAACGCGGCGAAGGAAGAAGGCAACCGGGAGAAAGCGGCGGCGAAAGCCGAGATAGAGCAGCAAGTGACGCGCGCGCGCGAGCAGCTGCGCGACCGCGTGGCATCGCTCGCCGTCGCCGGCGCCGAGAAGATCCTGCGGCGCGAGGTCGATGCCAAGGCGCACGGCGACCTGCTCGACTCCATCAAGCGCCAGCTGTAGATGGCCGAGCCCAGCACCGTAGCGCGTCCCTATGCCGAAGCGGCCTTCAAGCTGGCCGACGAAGGGGGTTCGCTCGCCAAGTGGTCGGAGATGCTGGCCGACCTCGCCACAGTCGCGCAGGACGCGCGGGTGCGCGCAGCCATCGCCGATCCCAACCGCTCCGACGCCCAGGCGGCCGGCGTATTCATCTCGGTCCTGGGCGGCAAGCTGAGCGGCGACGCGGAGAACTTCGTGCGCGTGCTGGCGCAGAACGACCGGCTCGGCTTGCTGCGCGAGATCCGCGAGCAGTTCGAGGCCCTCAAGAACGAGCGCGAAGGCGTCGCCGAAGCCGAGGTGCACTCCGCCTTCGAGCTGTCGGAGGCGCAGCTCGCCGACCTGGTGCAGCGCCTGGAGAAGAAGACCGGGCGCAAGGTGCGCGCCCGGGTGCACGTCGACAAGGAGCTCATCGGCGGCGTCAAGGTGGTGCTGGGTGACAAGGTCATCGACGGGTCGGCGCGTGCGCAGCTTGGCGCGCTCGAGACGGCATTGAAAGCTTAAGGAGCAGTCATGCAACTCAATCCTTCCGAAATCTCGGAACTGATCAAGAGCAGGATCCAGAACCTCGACGCCGGCGCGCAGATGCGCACGCAGGGCACGGTGGTTTCGGTGACCGACGGCATCTGCCGCATCCACGGCCTGTCGGACGTGATGCAGGGCGAGATGCTGGAGTTCCCGAAGAACACCTTCGGCCTCGCGCTCAACCTGGAGCGCGACTCGGTCGGCGCGGTGATCCTGGGCGAGTACACGCACATCAGCGAGGGCGACACGGTGAAGACCACCGGCAAGATCCTCTCGGTGCCGATCGGCCCGGAGCTGCTCGGCCGCGTGGTCAACTCGCTCGGTCAGCCGATCGACGGCAAGGGGCCGATCAACGCCAAGCTCACCGACGTGATCGAGAAGGTGGCGCCCGGCGTCATCGCGCGCCAGTCGGTGTCGCAGCCGGTGCAGACCGGCCTCAAGGCGATCGACGCCATGGTGCCGGTGGGCCGCGGCCAGCGCGAGCTGATCATCGGCGACCGCCAGACCGGCAAGAC
>DASSPL010000436.1:0-2923 GCA_035699685.1 Burkholderiales bacterium
GTTCGACCGCTTCCTGGTCTCCGAGCCGCGCGCGCGCGACATCTTCTACGAGCACCACCGCGACCTGCTGGACCCGCAGTTCTGGCAGTCCAAGCAGGAGATCGTGCGCGCCGGCGAGCAGGAAGACGTCTTCCCCTACCCGGAGGAGATGCGCTTCGCTAGGCCACCTCGCGCCGCTCGGCGAGCCTGAGCCATCCCTCGACGATGCGGTAGATGATCCACACCGCGTCGGCAAAGAGCACCGCGATCCCAATCAGCAGCACCACGAGCAGCCCGCCGATCACGCCCCACAGCAGGCCCCACCAGAATCCTTCTTCACGTAGTTGACGATCACGCCGATCAGCCACGGGATGCCGCCGAGGAAGAACCCGGCGACCTGCAGCGCGTACACGGCCGTGACCGTGGTCCTCAGCCCCCGCTCGTCTTTTTCCATTCGGCTCCCTCGACGACGACGCGTTTCCTGCGCGACTTGAGCCCGGCGGTGATGCGCACATTGCGCCGCGGCACCTCGAAGTAGGCGGCCAGAAACTCGACCAGCGCTTCGTTGGCGCGTCCCTCCACCGGCGGCGCGGCGAGGCGCACCTTGATGCGGCCGCCGTGCTCGCCCGCGAACTCCGAGCGCGATGCGCCCGGCTGGACGTGCAGCTCGAGGATCACAGCCCAGCCGCGGCGAGACGCAGGTGATTCAGCGGTATCAGCAGCACGTACAGGATGACGAGCAGCACGAGGGGCGTCAGATCCACCCGCCCGACGGGCGGCACGAACCGGCGCAGCGGCCGCAGGAACGGCCGCGTCACCATGTCGAAGAACGGCGCGAGCGGCGCGTCGGGGTTGATCCACGAAATCGCCACCTGAACGAAGATGGCGAACACCAGGATATAGAGGCTGTAGCGCACGAGGTCGACTGCCGCGATCGCCGCGACGGCAAACCCGCTCGGGTCGGCGCCGGCGATGGCGAGCTGCGTCCAGAGGCCGGCCGCCTGCAGGATGAAGGCGACGATCAACGTCGCCAGATCGAGCCCGGCGAGGCCCGGTATCACGCGGCGCGCCGGCATGACCGCCCAGCTGGTGGTGGCGAGGACGAACTCGCCGATCGGGTTGCGGAACGGCACCCGCAACCACTGGAAATGGAACCGCACCAGCAGCAGGAACACGACGAACGAGACGATCGTATCGACGAGGAAGGTGGCGATCTGCGCGAACATGTCAGTCCTTCGCCAGCTCGTCGCCCATTTCGCCGCCTCGCCGGGTGGCCGCGGCCAGCGCCTTGGCAAAGCGCTGAGCGAGTTGCTCCTGCTCGAACACGTTCAAAGCCGCCTCCGTGGTCCCGCCTTTTGACGTCACGTTTTTCCTCAGCTGGGCCGGCGTCTCCTCGCTCGCCATCGCGAGCTTCGCCGACCCGAGCATGCAGTGCTTGGCGAGCCGCAGCGCGTCCTCGCGCGGGATGCCCGTGCTCTCGGCGTAGGCCGCGAGCTGCTCGATCATCCAGAACACGTAGGCCGGGCCGCTAGCCGACACCGCAGTGACGGGGTCGAGCAGCCTTTCCTCCTTCAGCCACACCACCTGACCCACGGCTTCGAGTACCCGCTGGGCGGTGGCGCGATCCGGCGCCTCCACGTCCTCGCGCGCGTAGAGGCCGGTGATGCCGGCGCCGACGAGCGCAGGCGTATTAGGCATGCAGCGCACGATGCGGCGGTGGCCGCCGAGCCAGCGCGAGAGGGCGTCGATGCGCACGCCGGCCGCCACGCTGATCACCAGCTTGCCGGCGACGCCGCCGCCGAGCGAGGCGAGCGCGGTGCGCATGTCCTGGGGCTTCACGGCCAGCACGATCGCTTCGGCGCGCTGCATCGCCGCGTCGGGAGCGGTGGCCAGGTGCACCGGAAAGCGCTGGCCGAGCCGCTCGCGCGCCGCCGGGCTCAGCTCGACGACGGAGATCGAGCGCGCCTCGGTGCCCTTGGCGATCAATCCGCCGATCAGCGCGCTCGCCATGTTCCCGCCGCCAAGGAAGGCGATCTTCACGCCGCGTCCTTCGCTCTCTGACGCTGGCCGAAGATCGCGGTGCCGATGCGCACCAGGGTCGCGCCCTCGGCGATCGCCACCTCGAGGTCGTCGGACATGCCCATCGACAGCGTGTCCCAGCCGAACTCGCCCTTCAGCCTTTCATACGCCTTTCCGACCTCCGCATAGCGGGCGCGCGGGGCTCCCGGCTCCGGAATCGCCATCAGCCCGCGCAGGCGAAGGCGCGGCAGGGAGGTCACGACCTTCGCCAGGTTCTCGAGCTCGGAGTAGGCGATGCCGCTCTTCGTCGCTTCGCCCGAAGCATTCACCTGGATGAGGACATTCAGCGGCGGCAGGTCTGCCGGCCGCTGCTCGGAGAGCCGGCGTGCAATTTTTTCACGGTCCACAGTGTGGACCCATTGGAAGCGCTCGGCGGCGATGCGGGTCTTGTTGCTCTGCAGTGGCCCTATCAGGTGCCACTCGAGGCCGGGCACGGCGAGCATTTTCTCCAATGCTTCCTGCACGTAGTTCTCGCCGAAAGCGAGCTGGCCGGCGGCGCGCGCCTCGGCGACGCGCTGCGCGGAATGCGTCTTCGACACGGCGAGCAGCGACACCGATGCGGCAGCGCGACGAGCGGCCTCCGCTGCCCGACCAATGCGGGTCCTCACGGCTTGCAGGTTGTCGGCGATTGCCGTCATAATGCCCTGAAATTTCGCCGGAAATTCCCTTTCCGGCACCTGGGAGGATTGTAATGGATCTCACCGAGCTGCTCGCCTTCGTGGTCAAGAACAAGGCGTCGGACCTGCATTTGTCGTCGGGACTGCCGCCGATGATCCGCGTGCATGGCGACGTTCGGCGCATCAACGTGCCGGCGATGGAGCACAAGGACGTGCACGCGATGATCTACGACATCATGAACGACGGG
>DASSPL010000437.1:0-2325 GCA_035699685.1 Burkholderiales bacterium
GGTGATGCCGTGGAAGCCGTCGCAGCCGGCGATGAAGTCGCAGTGCAGCTCCTCGACTTTCCCGCCGTCGTGGAAGCGGATCTTGGGCTCGGCCGTGTCGAGGTCGTAGACCGCGGCGTCCTTGACCTCGAACAGGATCCTTCCTCCCGCGGCGAGCCGCGCGGCGACCAGGTCCTTGATCACCTCGTGCTGCGCGTAGACCATGATCGAGCGGCCGGTGAGGGACTTGAAGTCGATGCGGTGGGTGGCGCCGGCGAAGCGCAGGTAGACGCCCTCGTGGACGAAGCCTTCCCTCTGCATGCGCTCGCCCACGCCGGTCTCCTTCAATAATTCGACCGTGCCGTGCTCGAGCACGCCCGCCCGGATGGTGGCCTCGATCTCCTCGCGGCTGCGCGATTCGATGACCACCGACTCGATGCCTTCGAGGTGCAGCAGGTGCGAGAGCAGCAGGCCCGCCGGCCCGGCGCCGACGATGCCCACCTGCGTCTTCATAAGGACCAGTGCGCGAGCAGCACGATCGCCCCCAGCCACGCGGCGATGACCAGCGCCCAGGCGGTGCGGCTCAGGCGCGGAGCGCGCGCTTCGATCTGCACCGAGCGCGCGCGGCAATCGGCAAGCACCGGCGCCGGCACGAAGCGCACCGCGAAGGCCACCGCGATCGGAATGAAGATCAGGTCGTCGATCATGCCGATCACCGGGATGGCGTCGGGCACCAAATCGACCGGGGTGAGGGCGTAGGCGACGCAGCCGGCGACGACCAGCTTCGCGTACCAGGGCGTGTGCGGGTGGCGCGCGGCGAGGGTGAGCGCGATCAGCTCGATCTTGAGCTGGCGCGCGCGGGCTTTCAGGGCGGACATCATGCGAGGGCGGCCACCGCAATGTAGCGCGACAGGCGCCCGGCGGCCATGCAGGCGAGCGCGGCGATCCAGTTGACGCGCAGCCAGCCGGCCCCCGCCGCCAGGGCCTCGCCGACGATCGGCAGCCAGGCGAAGAACGTGACCGGCGCGCCCCAGCGGCGGAGCAGGTCGACCGCCTTGAGATTCATGCGGCGGTTGGGCACCAGCCGGCCGATGAGGTAGGTGGTCATGCCGCCGGCGGTGTTGCCGAGCGTGGCCACCGCGATGCCGAGCGCCGCGCGGTCGGGATAGGCCTTGAGATAGGCGAAGAGCGCCGCTTCCGAGGGCAGCGGGAAGAGCGTCGCGGCGATGAAACTCGCCCCAAAGAGGGCGAGGAGTGCGTCCATGCTAGATTTTGCGCCCCGTGCGTAGCTATCTCGAGCGAATTCTGAAGGCTCGCGTCTATGACGTGGCGATCGAATCGCCGCTCGAGCCGGCGCTCGGGCTGTCGAAACGCCTGAAGAACCGCCTGCTCCTCAAGCGCGAGGACCTGCAGCCGATATTCTCGTTCAAGCTGCGCGGCGCCTACAACAAGATGGCGGCGCTGCCGCGGGCGCGGATCGCGCGCGGCGTGATCGCGGCGAGCGCCGGCAATCACGCGCAGGGCGTGGCGCTCGCGGCGCAGCGGCTGCGCTGCCGGGCGGTGATCGTGATGCCGGTGACGACGCCGCGCATCAAGGTCGACGCGGTGCAGGCGCGCGGCGCCGAGGTGCGCCTGCACGGCGACTCGTACTCCGAGGCGTACAAGGAGGCGCTGCGCCTCAAGCGCAAGCTCGGCCTCGCCTTCGTGCATCCGTACGACGACCCCGAGGTCATCGCCGGGCAGGGCACGATCGGCATGGAGATCGTCCGCCAGCACGCGGGACCGATCGACGCCATATTCGTGCCGGTCGGCGGCGGCGGCCTGATCTCCGGCATTGCCGCGTATGCCAAGCAAATCACTCCCCGCACCAAGATCATCGGCGTCGAGCCTGTCGACGCCGACGCCATGGCGCGCTCGCTCAAGGCCGGGCGGAGGGTCGAGCTCGACCATGTCGGCCTGTTCGCCGATGGCGTGGCGGTGAAGCAGGTCGGCAAGGAGACCTTTCGCCTGTGCCGCCGCCTGATCGACGAGATGGTGCTCGTCGACACCGACGAGATGTGCGCGGCGATCAAGGACGTGTTCGAGGACACGCGTGTCGTGCTCGAGCCGGCCGGCGCCCTCGCCGTCGCCGGCGTGAAGAGCTGGGTGGAGCGCCATGGAGCGCGCGGCAAGACGCTGGTCGCCGTCACCTCGGGCGCCAACACGAACTTCGACCGGCTGCGCTTCATCGCCGAGGAAGCCGAGCTCGGCGAGCATCGCGAGGCGGTGCTGGCCGTCACCATCCCCGAGCGGCCCGGCAGTTTCAAGAAGTTCTGCGCCACGCTCGGCGCGAGCAATATCACCGAG
>DASSPL010000438.1:0-36140 GCA_035699685.1 Burkholderiales bacterium
TCTGCAACCCGCCTCCTGTCCGGCCACAGCCGGACCTGAAGCGCTGGTTAATTTCGCTCACCGGAAGTAGCGATACTACTAGAAGCGCGCGTAGGCAGATTCCCACCTACTCCACCCTTTTTCTGGACTGAAAACCCACTAGGAGAGCAAGGACCGAAACATTTTTCGGCGCTCCTGCGCGCGCAGGAGAACAACAAGTGAAGCGCATGTTATTCAACGCGACGCAGCAAGAAGAGCTGCGCGTCGCGATCGTCGACGGCCAGAAGCTCGTCGACCTCGATATCGAGTCGGCCTCAAGGGAGCAGCGCAAGAGCAACATCTATAAAGGCATCATCACCCGCATCGAGCCCAGCCTCGAGGCTGCCTTCGTCGACTACGGCGAGGAGCGGCACGGGTTCCTGCCGTTCAAGGAAGTCTCCCGCAGCTACTTCAAGGAAGGCGTCGACGTCGGCCGTGCCCGCATCCAGGATGCGCTGCGCGAAGGCCAGGAGCTGATCGTCCAGGTCGAGAAGGACGAGCGTGGCACCAAGGGCGCCGCCCTGACGACGTTCATCAGCCTCGCAGGGCGATACCTCGTCCTGATGCCCAACAACCCGCGCGGCGGCGGCGTCTCGCGCCGCGTCGAGGGCGAGGACCGCAACGAGCTGCGCGACACGCTGGACCAGCTGCAGCTTCCCGAGGGCATGAGCGTCATCGCCCGCACCGCGGCGATCGGCCGCACCCCGGAAGAGCTGAACTGGGACCTGAACTACCTGCTGCAGCTCTGGCGGGCGGTGGAAAGCGCCTCGTCCGACGCCTCGAAGAAGCCGTTCCTGATCTACCTCGAGTCGAGCCTGGTGATCCGCGCGATCCGCGACTACTTCCAGCCCGACATCGGCGAGATCCTGATCGACACCGAGGAGATCTACGAGCAGGCCAAGGCATTCATGCAGACCGTGATGCCGGGCAACGTCAACAAGGTGAAGTTCTACCGCGACGACGTGCCGCTCTTCTCGCGCTTCCAGATCGAGCACCAGATCGAGAGCGCCTATTCGCGCCAGGTGTCCCTGCCCTCGGGCGGCGCCATCGTCATCGACCATACCGAGGCGCTGATCTCGATCGACGTCAACTCGGCGCGCGCCACGCGCGGCGGCGACATCGAGGAAACCGCCTATCGCACCAACCTGGAGGCGGCCGAGGAAGTCGCCCGCCAGCTCAGGCTGCGCGACCTGGGCGGCCTGATCGTCATCGACTTCATCGACATGGAGTCGCAGCGCAACCAGCGGGAGGTGGAGAACCGGCTGCGCGACGCGCTCAAGTTCGACCGCGCCCGCGTGCAGATCGGCAAGATCTCGCGCTTCGGCCTGATGGAGCTCTCGCGCCAGCGGCTGCAGCCCTCGCTCGAGGAGACGGCGCACATCAACTGTCCGCGCTGCAGCGGCACCGGCTTCATCCGCGGCACGGAATCGACCGCCCTGCACGTGCTGCGCATCATGCAGGAAGAGGCGATGAAGGAAAACACCGGCGCGGTGCATGCCCAGGTGCCGGTCGACGTCGCATCGTTCCTCCTGAACGAGAAGCGCGCCGAGATCCAGAAGCTCGAAGGCCGCCTCAAGGTGAACATCGTGCTGGTGCCCAACCCGCACCTCGAGACGCCGCACTACAAGGTGCAGCGCCTGCGGCACGACGAGCTGAACGAGATGGAGCACGTGCCCTCGAGCTACGAGATGGTCGAGCAGCCCGAGGAGCCGAAAGCCCCGGGGGCCGAGACCGCCGAAGCCAAGCTCGAGCGCCAGCAGCCGGTGGTGAAGGGCATCACGCCCACGCAGCCGGCGCCGATGGTCGACGACTCGCAGCCGCGCCAGGCGCGTCCGGCGGCGCCGCGGCCCGCACCGCAGCCCGAGCCGGCGCCGATCGTGCAACCGGTGGTCGCCGTGGCCAGCGCGGGGACCGGGTTCCTGTCCAAGATCTTGTCGATGTTCAAGCCGCCGGCGCCGGCAACCCCCGCGCCCGCGGCAGCCGCGCCTGCTCCGGCCAGCCAGCCGGGCCAGTCGCAGCGCGATCCGCGGCGCGACCAGCAGCGCCGTGATCACCCGAGACGCGACGGGCGCGACGGACGCGAAGGTCGCGAGGGACGCCGCGACGGGCGCGATGGCGAGCATCGCCGCGAGGGACGCGACCGCCAGCAGCACGGGCGCCTCGAGCAGCGGCCCCGCGGCAACGGCCCGCAGCGCGAAGGCGGCCAGCAGCGCGAAGGCGGCCAGCGGCACGAACAGCGCGGCGAGCGCGGCGAGCGGGGTGACCGCGGCGATCAGCAGCGCCGCCCTGACCAGCAGCAGCGGCAGCCGCGTCCTCCCCAGCAACCGCCGCAGCAAGGCCAGCCGCAGCAGAATCAGCAGCCGCGGCCGGAGCGCGACGGCGCGCCGCGGCCCGAAGGCGAGCGTGACGAGCAGCGCCGGGGACGCCGCAACCGCGGCGGTCGCGACCGCAATCGCGGCGACCGGCCACGCGAGGACCAGTCGCCCGCGGCTGTCTCGCTCGCGGAGCAGCAGCGCCGCATCCACGAGCTGGAATCACGCGCCGAGGAAAGCGCGCACCAGGCAGCGCCGCAGGCACGACCCGAGCCCGAGCCGACACCGGCGCCGGCGCCCGTGTATGAGAGCCGCCCCGTACCGGAAACCCGTTCCTACGAACCGGCGCCTGAGCCTGCTCCGGCGCCGGCCCCCAGGCCGCGGGCCGAGGAGCCGCGCATCGACGCGAAGCAGATCCTCGACGACTCGGGCCTGGTGATGGTCGAGACCGACCGCGCCAAGGTGAAGGTCCAGCCGCAGGTCGTGGAGGAGCCGCCGCAGCCGGCCGGCCGGCCGCGCCGCGAGCGGCCGAAGCCGCCGCCCGAAGACCTGGTCCAGGTCGAAACTAGCCGGAAGTAGCGCTTTTCAGGTCCTGGAGGAGGTCACGGCATGTGGCCTCCACCAGGTCCAGCACCCTCTCGAAGCCCTCGGGCCCGCCGTAGTACGGGTCCGGCACGTCGCGCCCGGCGACGAACAGGCGGATCTTGTGGCGGTGCCCGTCCGGCGCCATGCGCTCGAGCGAGCGCAGGTGACCGCGGTCCATCGCCAGGATGAGGTCGAACTCCTCGAAGTCGGCCGCCCTCACCTGCCGCGCGCGTAGCGCGCTCAGGTCGTAGCCGCGCGTCTTCGCATGCTTCTGCGCGCGCTCGTCGGGCGGATGGCCGATGTGCCAGTCGCCGATCCCGGCCGACTGGATGTGCAGCACGATGCCCTCCTCCCTCGCCAGATGGCGCAGCACCGCCTCCGCCGTCGGCGAGCGGCAGATGTTCCCTGTGCAGACGAAGAGCACCGAGCGTTTTTTCATGCTGCCCTAAGATACCGCATGGCCCTGAAGACCCGGCGCGCCACGCGGCGCGACGCGCCCGCGCTGATCGCCTTCAACTCGGCGATGGCGCTCGAGACCGAAGGGAAAGTGCTCCTGCCGCGGGTCATCGGCGCCGGCGTGCGGGGCCTGCTGCGGCGGCCGGACTCCGGCTTCTACACGCTCGCCGAGCGCGATGGCGAAGTGATCGCCGCGCTGATGGTGACCCGGGAATGGAGCGACTGGCGCAACGGCGACTTCTGGTGGATCCAGAGCGTCTATGTGCGCCCGGAATTCCGCCGCCAAGGGGTGTACCGCAGGCTCTATCGCCACCTGCAGGCATTGGCGGCGAAGAAGAGCGCGGTGTGCGGCTTCCGGCTCTACGTCGAGCGCAACAACCGCCGCGCGCAGGCGACCTATCGCGCCTGCGGCATGGACCGCACCGGCTATCTCGTCTTCGAGCAGCTCAAGCCGGGCGTGCGGTTCTTCAGGCCGGCCTAACGGTAGAAGACGTGGCGGCCGATGCGGGCGACCCGCTCGTGCTCCCTTGACCAGGCGGGCTGCACATAGGTGGCGTGATAGTGCAGGACGCCCGGCAGCATCGCCGCGCGGCGCTGATAGTAGACGTCGTCGGCTACCTTGAGGGCGCGCCGCCATTCGCCTCCGGCCGGGCGCGCGACGCGCTGCGCGGTCCAGGAGAAGGCGCTCTTCTGGTACACGACCTCGCATACCGTCTTCGGGTAGCCGAGCGAGGACTTGCGGTTCATGGTGACCTCGGCGACCGCGTACTGCCCGGCGATCGGTTCTCCCCGCGCCTCGTGATAGACGTTCAGCGCCAGGCACTCGACGCTGCGCGCATGGAAGTCGCGCACAGCGGCGCGCTGGTCGTCGCGCTGTTTCGATACCGCATTCGCGGTCACGGCCAGCACACCGATCACCACCGCGACGAACAGCGCCGCGGCCAGCGCCGTGGTGTCCAGGCGATACCAGAAGAGCCGCAGTTTCCAGAACATCGGCACGACTGTGCCGGGTCCCGGGAGGCGCCGTTAGGTCAAAGTGCCTAGCGCGCCGGCGCCGGGCGCAAGCGAGTGTTAGACACCACGCCCGATGGGGAAAACAGCACGACGAGCTCGTCGCGCAGGTGGCGCGGCTTCTGCGGCGGCCCGAAGTCGTAGGACCACACCTCGTAGCCGTTATCGAAGCGGATGGCCGTGCCTTCGCCGAAGGCGGCCCGGACGTCCGCTTTCGAGCTGCCCGTGAACATGGCGTACGGGCCGTTCGCGGGCGCGGCGTCCATGTATTCGAAGCTCACCCGCGTGTCGTCCGGCCAGCTGCGGTCGCCGAGCGGCAGCAGGTAGGCGCGGTCGAGCAGCACCTCGCAGTCGCAGTAGCGCCGGATTTCCTTCGGCGTGCGCCCGTGCGGGATGCCGGCGTAAAGGTGGCCGACCGACAGCACCTGCCGCCGCTCGCCGGCTTCCATCGTGACGCCGAGGAGCGGCCGCTCGGCGAAGAAGAGGTAGGGCGCGACATCGCCCTGGTTGCAGAAATCCGCGAGGAAGTTGACCAGGCGGTCGATGAACGACGGGTACTGCGAGATGAGCCCCGCCTCGACGCCCACCAGGCACTCGAGCCGCAGGTCGCCCAGCCGGCGCACGTCTGCGCCGAGGCCCGGCGTGCGCACGTCGGCGCGCCAGGTCATCGTGTCGGCGCGCCGGTCGGAGCGCACGCTGGCGTCCTCGCGCAGTGCCTTTCCGTCGCGCGGCAGCGTGAAGGTCCGGTCCGCCGCGACGTTCACCGGGATCAGGACACTGTCGCCGACGATCTGCACCAGGATGTCGCGCATGTCGGTATCGCGCTTGCGCGGCAGGAGCTTGTAGCGCAGCGTCGCCTTCGGCGCGAGGGCGCGCTTCTCCTCGAACAGATCCATGCCCTTCACCATCTTGCGATACGACTTGTCGACCGGGTCGCGCACCGCCTTGATGACGATGGCGTCGTCATCCGCCGCCCACGCCGGCGCAGCGCCCAGGAGAAGAGCGAGCGCGCTATTCCGAAGCCAGCTCGACACCGAACACCTTCCGCTTCAGCTCGCCGAGCTGGTCGCGCACCCGCGCCGCTTCCTCGAACTCAAGGTTGCGCGCGAGCTGCAGCATCTTCTTCTCGAGGGCCTTGATCTCGCGCGCGAGCTGCTTCTCGCTCATCGCTTCGTAGCGGGCCTCTTCGCGCGCCGCCTTGGGATCCTCGGCCTCGTAGACGCCGTCGATCAGGTCCTTGATGCGCTTGATCACGCCCTTCGGCGTGATGCCGTGGGCCTCGTTGTACTCGACCTGCTTCCTGCGGCGCCGGTCGGTCTCGCCGATCGCCCTCTTGATCGAATCGGTGAGCTGGTCGGCGTACAGGATCGCGGTGCCGTTGATGTGCCGCGCGGCGCGCCCGATGGTCTGGATGAGCGAGCGTTCGGAGCGCAGGAATCCTTCCTTGTCGGCGTCGAGGATGGCGACCAGCGACACCTCGGGCAGGTCGAGCCCCTCGCGCAGCAGGTTGATGCCGACCAGCACGTCGAATTCGCCGAGCCGCAGGTCGCGGATGATCTCCACCCGCTCCACGGTCTCCACCTCGGAATGCAGGTAGCGCACCTTCACGCCGTGCTCCGCGAGGTATTCGGTCAGCTCCTCGGCCATCCGCTTGGTGAGCGTGGTGACGAGCACCCGCTCCAGCTTCTTCACCCTCAGGTTGATCTCCGAGAGGAGGTCATCCACCTGCGTCGACGCCGGCCGCACGATCACCTGCGGGTCGATCAGGCCGGTGGGCCGCACCACCTGCTCGACGATCGCGTCGCCCGATTTCTGGCGCTCATAATCCGCCGGGGTGGCGGAGACGAACACCGTCTGGCGCACCACCTTCTCGAACTCGTCGAACCTGAGCGGCCGGTTGTCCAGCGCCGAGGGCAGGCGGAAGCCGTACTCGACGAGGTTTTCCTTGCGCGAGCGGTCGCCGCGGTACATCCCGCCGAGCTGCGGAATCGTGACGTGGCTCTCGTCGACGATCATCAGCGCGTCGGGCGGCAGGTAGTCGATGAGCGTCGGCGGCGGCTCGCCGGCCTGGCGGCCGGAGAGATGGCGCGAGTAGTTCTCGATGCCCTTGCAGAAGCCGAGCTCCGCGAGCATCTCCAGGTCGAAGCGGGTGCGCTGCTCGATCCTCTGCGCCTCCACCAGGCGGCCGGCGTCCTGGAAGAACTGGATGCGCTCGCGCAGCTCCTGCTTGATGGCGTCGATGGCGCGCAGCGTGGTCTCGCGCGGCGTGACGTAGTGGCTCGACGGGTAGACGGTGAACCGCGCCATCGGGTGCAGCACCTTGCCCGTGAGCGGGTCGAACACCTCCAGCTTCTCCACCTCGTCGTCGAACAGGCTGATGCGGATGGCGTGCTCGGCGTGCTCCGCCGGGAACACGTCGATGATGTCGCCGCGCACGCGGAACGTGCCGCGGCGGAAATCGAGGTCGCTGCGCGTGTACTGCATCGCCACCAGGCGCGCCAGCACGTCGCGCTGCGAGAGCTTCTCCCCCTGGCGCAGATGCAGGATCATGCCGTGGTACTCGGACGGATCGCCGATGCCGTAGATCGCCGACACCGTGGCGACGATCACCACGTCGCGGCGCTCGAGCAGCGACTTGGTCGCCGACAGGCGCATCTGCTCGATGTGGTCGTTGATGCTGGAATCCTTCTCTATGTAGAGATCGCGGGCCGGGACATACGCCTCCGGCTGGTAGTAGTCGTAGTACGAGACGAAGTACTCGACCGCGTTCTCCGGGAAGAACTCGCGGAACTCCGAATAGAGCTGCGCCGCCAGGGTCTTGTTGGGGGCGAGGACCAGCGCCGGCCGTCCCAGGCGCGCGATCACGTTGGCCATGGTGAAGGTCTTGCCGGAGCCGGTCACGCCGAGGAGCGTCTGGAAGGCGAGGCCATCCTCGATGCCTTCGGCCAGTCGCGTAATCGCCTCCGGCTGATCTCCCGACGGGGGAAAGAGCTCGGCGAGCTGGTAGGGGCTGTTGGGAAACGTAAGGGGCACGTACAATGTTGCAGCGCGAAACCCACCATTTTAGACGAATGAACGCCCCCCACTCCCCCTCTTTGCTGGCTTCGGTGCCGATGGCGCCGAGCGATCCGATCCTCGGCGTCACGGAAGCGTTCCACGCCGACCCGAATCCGAAGAAGGTGAACCTCGGCGTGGGCGTCTACTACGACGACAACGGCAAGGTGCCGCTCCTCGAGTGCGTGCGCCGCGCCGAGGCCGAGCGTCTCAAGGCGGCGCCGCCGCGCGGCTACCTGCCGATCGACGGCCTGGCGGCGTATGACCGCGGCGTCCAGCAGCTCGTCTTCGGCAAGGAGGACAAGCGCTTCGTCACCGTCCAGGCCATCGGCGGCACCGGCGGCCTGAAGATCGGCGCCGACTTCCTCAGGCTCGCCAGCCCGCAATCCGAGGTGTGGATCAGCGACCCGAGCTGGGAAAACCACCGGCAGCTCTTCGAAGCGGCCGGCTTCAAGGTAAAGAGCTACCCGTACTACGACGCAAGGACGCGCGGCCTCGATTTCGCCGGCATGCGCGACGCGCTCGACCGCGCGCCCGCCGGCACCATCGCCGTGCTGCACGCCTGTTGCCACAACCCGACAGGCGTCGACCTGAACGCGGCGCAGTGGAAAGAGATCCTCGGCGTCGTCCAGCGCCGCGGCCTCGTTCCTTTCCTCGACCTCGCCTACCAGGGCTTCGCCGACGGCCTCGACGCCGACGCCTATGCGGCGCGCCTTTTCTCGGAGGCCATGAGCCCGGTGTTCCTGTCGAGCTCGTTCTCGAAGTCCTTCTCGCTCTATGGCGAGCGCGTCGGCGCCTTCAGCGCCGTCACGGCGAACCCGGAGGAAGCTGCGCGCGTGCTGTCGCAGGTGAAGCGCCTCGTGCGCACCAACTACTCCAACCCGCCGACGCACGGCAGCCAGCTGGTCGCCGCGGTCCTCGCCTCGGGCGAGCTGCGGGCGCAGTGGGAGCAGGAGCTCGGCGCCATGCGCGACCGCATCAAGAGCATGCGGCTCGACCTGGTGGCGAAGATCAAGGAGCGCGCGCCGAAAGCCGAATTCGGCCACGTCATCGCCCAGCGCGGCATGTTCTCGTATACCGGGCTGACCCGCGAGCAGGTGCAGCGCCTGCGCAAGGAGTATTCGATTTACGCCATCGAGACCGGGCGCATCTGCGTCGCCGCGCTCAACTCGAAGAACATCGACTACGTCGCCGGGGCCATCGCCGCCGTCATCCAATAGCAGGAAGTCGCGAGCCCCCGGCGAGCGGGGGGTTCGGGTAAAATCGCCGGCTGTAATTCCGCATCACAACCCAATTCCCCGATAGCTCAGTTGGTAGAGCGACGGACTGTTAATCCGCAGGTCCCAGGTTCGAGCCCTGGTCGGGGAGCCAGCTCCTTCAAGTAGTCAGTGCGCATCTCGCGCAAACGTCGGGATTACCCCGCCGCTCCGTTCATTCTTTGTAAAGGAATCAGCCATGTGGAAGATCAAAGTAGCGGAGACGCACGTGGGCGTGCTGCGCCAGCATCTGACAGACATCGGCGAGTACACGAGCGATGGCAACACGTCGGGTTACTGGATCTACGGCACCGAGTCACCGCGCGTCTTCTCGCGCTGGTGCCGGGCGTATGAAGAAGCCGGCGCGCCTTACACCGTACTCTGACTAGAAAGGCCCAGCACCCGCTGGGCCTTTCTGCTTTCAGCCGCGGTGGCGCGGGCCGTGCCCGCGGCGCGGCTCGCGCAGCTTGTCGAACTGGGCGCGCTGCTCCGGCGTCAGCACGCTGCGAACGCGGTTATGCGTCTGCGCGTGCATCACGGCGAGGTCGGACATCGCCTTAGCCTGCGCATCCGCGGCGCGGCGCACCGCCGCCTCGTCGAGGCGATCGGCCGAGGCAAGCTTGTGCAGCTCCTCGCGCGCCGCGCGCACCTTCTTCATCTGCTCGCGGAAAGCCGGCGTCTGCTCGTGCCGGATCTTGAAGATCTGGTCCTGCTGCGCGTCGGTGAGGTTCAGCTGCCGGTACATGCCGCGCATGCCGTGGCCCTGGTGACCGTGGCCGTCCATGGACATGCGATGCGCCCCCGGGCGCTCGGCCGGGCCGGACGCCGGCTGGGCCTGGGCAAGCGATGCGACGCCGAGGGCCATGCTGCTGGCGAGGAGGAAGCGGGTGATCGAGACTTTCATGGTTTCCCTTTCGTTGAAACGACGCCGCCAGTGTGCGCCGGCCGCGTTCAAAGGCACGTTAATGCTCCGTAAAGCTGGGTAAAGAGCTGTTACCAGCCGTGGCGCCATCACGGGCGTGGCTATCATCAGCGCATGAGCGCGCAAGTCCTGCTGGCCGACGATGATGCGGAGCTCGGCGCGATGCTGAAGGAGTATCTCGAGCGCGAGGGCTTCGGCGTCACGGTGGTGCACGACGGCGAGGCGGCCG
This sequence comes from Burkholderiales bacterium, assembly GCA_035699685.1. GTDB lineage: Bacteria > Pseudomonadota > Gammaproteobacteria > Burkholderiales > SG8-39 > SCGC-AG-212-J23. The sequence goes on from DASSPL010000438.1 coordinate 9,844, forward strand.
CGCGCCAGGCGCTTTCCGGCGCGCACCAGATCGTGGTGCTCGACGTGATGATGCCGAAGCTGGACGGTGTCGAGGCGCTGCGGCGCATCCGCCAGTCGAGCCTGCCGTTTAACCGTATCCCGGTCATCATGCTCACGGCCCGGGGCGACGACGTCGACCGTATCCTCGGCCTCGAGCTCGGCGCCGACGACTACGTGCCGAAGCCCTGCACGCCGCGCGAGCTCGTGGCGCGGCTGCGCGCCATCCTGCGCCGCCTGCAGCCCGCGCCCGGCGCGGGCCCGCTCGAGGTCGGCACCCTCCTCCTGTGGCCGGAGAAGCGCCGCGTCGAGTCGACGGGGCGCGAGATCGAGCTGACCAGCATCGAGTTCAACATCCTCGAGGTGCTGATGCGCAACGCCGGCCGGCTGGTGAGCAAGAGCGAGATCTCCGAGCAGGCGCTCGGCCGGCCGCTCGCGCGCTTCGACCGCAGCATCGACGTGCACCTGTCGAGCATCCGCCAGAAGCTCGGCGATGCCGCCAGGCTGATCCGCACGGTGCGCGGCCTCGGCTACCACCTGGTGAAGGAGTAGCCGTGGGACGGCTCTTCTGGAAGATCTTCCTCGCCTTCTGGATCGCGCTCATCGTCGCGGCCGCGGGCGCCGGCACCGTGGTGTGGCTGCGCCACGAGGCCGCCGACGCGCCGCTGCCCGACTACGCCGCCGGTCCCCGCGGCGGCATGCACATGGCGAGCGCGATGCTGCGTCATGACGGCGTGGACGCCCTGCGCGGCTGGCTGCAGCACCGGCGCAACCCGAATCCCATCTACGTGGTCGACGACGCCGGCCGCGACGTGCTCGGCCGCACCGTGCCCGCTGCCGCGCTGGAGCGTGCGCGCGAGGCCGTCGAGCGCCGCGGCGACAGCTTCCGCGCGCGCACCGTGGTCGCGCCCGGCGGCGAACGCTACCTGCTGTTCGCGCCGTTCCCTCCGGGGGCGAGAGCGCCTCGCCCGCCGCTCGCGCCGTGGCAGCTCGTCGGCATCGGCCTCGTCACGAGCCTCGCCTTCAGCGCCGCGCTCGCCTGGTACCTCGCGCGCCCGATCCGCAGCCTGCGCTCGGCATTCGTCTCCGCCGCCGCCGGCCACCTCGAGGCGCGCGTCGGCCCGGCGATCGGCGGCCGGCGCGACGAGATCGCCGATCTCGGCCGCGATTTCGACCGCATGGCGGGACAGCTGCAGAGCCTGATCGTTGCGCAGCGACGCCTGCTGCACGACGTGTCGCACGAGCTGCGCTCTCCCCTCGCCCGGTTGCAGGCGGCCGTCGGACTCGCCCGCCAGGACCCGGCGAGGACCGAGGCATCGCTCGAGCGCATCGAGCGCGAGGCCACCCGCCTAGACCGCATGGTGGGAGAGATCCTCACGCTTGCGCGCCTGGAAGCCGGGCATGCCGGCAGGCGGGAGAACGTGGACTTCGCCGACCTCGTGGCGAGCATCGCGGAGGATGCGCGCTTCGAGGCCGAGGCACGGGGACGCAGGATAGAGCTGCAGATCGCCGGCGACGTGCACCTTGCGGGCGACCCGGCCATGCTCCACCGCGCCGTCGAGAACGTGGTGCGCAATGCGCTTCGCTTCGGTACGGCGGTCGACATCTCGCTTCGCGCGCAAGACGGCAAGGCGCTGCTCGCCGTGACGGACAACGGGCCGGGCGTTCCGCCCGAAGCCATCGGCAGGATCTTCGAGCCCTTCTATCGCGGCCGGCCCGAGGACGGCGCGGGCTTCGGCCTGGGCCTCGCCATCGCGCAGCGCGCCGTCGAGGCGCATCGCGGAAATATCCGGGCGTCCAATGCCGGGACGCAAGGCCTGCGCGTGGAGATCGAACTGCCCCTCGCGGCGTGAAATTTCCAATACGCGCCCCGGGCGCATTCGGCTAATCTCCCGCCCCGCTACAACAAAAAACGGGGGATCACCGATGAAGTTCCTGCGCAGCCTGGCTGTGCTTGCCGCGCTCATGCTCGCCGCGTGCGGCGGCACCGCGCCGGTATCGAGCGACGACGAGACGCTGTCGCTCGTCTTCGGCTATTTCGACATGAAGGACGCGCCGACCAAGGTGCAGTGGGTCGGCCTCAAGCAGTACGGCGGGAAGGATGCGGGCACCTACAGCCTCGCGGTGAACGACGGCCTCTTCTTCCACGTCGGCATCGAGCCCGGCTCCTACCAGGTCGACAAGTTCGGCGGCAGCGGCTTCCTGCGCGGCGACTACGTCTACAACTTCGGCGGCAAGGGCCGCAACACCACCGCCATCCGCATCCAGAAGGCGGGCGTCTATTTCCTCGGCGCGCATCGCTACGTGAAGCATCCCGGCGAAGGGTTCTTCTCACCCGACAAGTTCGACATGCAGCCGATGAAGGCGCCGACCGAGAAGGAGCTGCTCCAGCGCGTCATCAAGCAGATGGAATCCGACCGCGATCTCGCGCCCTACAAGCGACAGCTCAGGCTGGCGCGCGAGCGCCTGGCGCAGCTTTGAGGCGCCTCCTCGCCGCGGCGGCGATCCTCGCCGCCGGCTGCGTCTCGGTGAGCGAGGACGCGGCGAGCCCGGGCGACGTCGGCGCCGACGCAGTCGTGCTGGTCGGCAAGATCGAGATTCGCCCCCCGGTCAGGGCCGAGGAGCAGAAATACCAGGCGGGCTGGGACGTGTTCAACACCAAGCGCCATTTCATCGGCCGCGCCATCCTGTTCACCGCCGACACGCCGCAGTACCGGGAGCGCACCGGAAACGCCCTCAATCCGCCGCTCGAGGAAACCTTCTTCCTCAAGCTGCCGCGGTCCCACCGCTACATCGTCAAGGGCTACGTCTCCATGGAGCTCGTGTCGCGCGGCGCCTCGGCGCGCTCGGGCTTCAACCAGACCGAGCTCAGCTTCCCGGTGCCGATCGAGGTCGACGTGCGCCCGGGCGACAAGGCGATCTACATCGGCACGCTGCGGCTGCACCGCGACGAGTTCCACGAGGTGACGAAGGCCGAGCTGCGCGACGACTACGCCGAGGCGATGGCCGAATTCCGCAAGCGGTTCGCCGGCGAGCCGCTGCCGCGCAGGGCGCCGCTGCGGCGCGTCGTCGCCAAGCAATAAGTCACGACCCCGGCATGCGCCGCTCGGACTGTTTCGTGCTGCGGCGCACGGAAATTAACGGCGAGCCTCGCGCCCGGGGTCTAGCCTGCGCGACGATGCCCTATTCGCTGTACTACGCGTCCTCGCCGGCGCCGCTCGACCTAACGCCGCACGATGCGCACACCCGCCTCGTTCCCGTGCACTTCACCACCGTGCACGACGCGCTCCACGCGGCCGCGCTCGTGATCCGCGGCGGCCAGTACGCCTGGCTGATCGAAGGGCCGGGGGTGTCCTACCGGGCGTCCGAGATCGAGGAGCGCTGCAGCTCGATCCTCCAGCTCATGGGGCGTCCGCCCAGCGCCTGAGCGCCTTCAGCAGCCGCTCGTCGCTGAAGCCCAGTTTCGCCAGCACCGGCGCGCGCTCGAACACCTCGCTGTAGCGCACGATGAGGTCTTCGTCGAGGTGGCAGCAGCTGATGCCCGAGAAGCCGGCCTGGCGCCCTTCGCTGCCCGGGATCTTGGATACGTAGGCAAATTCGTACGACGCATAGCCGAGACGGCCGTCACAGATCGCGTCGCGAAAAGTCCAGCGCAAATCGCGCGCGTCGCGGTGGAAATAGTCTCGCACCATGCGCGCGATTTCGGGCCGGCCGCGGAACTCGCCGTAGAAGCCATCGTGGTAGCTGCCCCCGGGCGTAAAGCATGCCGCGGCGCCTTCGCCGTCGCCCCGGCAGATCGCGCCCGCCATGCCCCCGAGCAGCGCGGCGAAGCCCTCGCTGGTCATCGCGCCAGTCCCGCGGGCACGCCTTGCGGGAAGAGCTTGGCGATCGATTCCTTGATGCGGGCCGAGCGGTTCTCGGGCGCCGGGTGGGTGGAGAAGAACTCCGGCTGGCGCGAGCCGCTGGAAGCCTGCGCGAGCGTTTCCATGACCCCGATCATCGCCCGGGGATCGTAGCCGGCCTCGGCCATGATGCGCAGGCCGAGCGCGTCGGATTCCAGCTCGTCCTCGCGGCCGTATTTCATCGTGATCATGTTGCCGACCACCTGGCCGATCTGCGCGGTGCTGAAGTCGCCGCTGCCGACGACCAGCGCGCCGAGCAGGCCCTGCAGCAGGTTCTGCTTGGCCAGCCGCTCGGACGAATGCCGCGCCACGACGTGGCCGATCTCATGGCCGAGCACCGCGGCCAGCTCACCCTCGCTCTTCAGGCGCCGCAGCAGCCCCTCGGTGATGAAGATCGGGCCGCCGGGCAGCGCGAAGGCATTGACCGTGCGCGGATCGGCGAGGACGTGGAAGCTGAACTTGTAGGGGCTCTTCGACGCGGCGGTCTGCTGCACGAGCTTCGCGCCGATCCGCTCCACCAGGGCCCGCGCCTCCGGGTTCTTCGACAGCCCGCCCATCTGCGCGGCCATCTCGGGCGCCGACTTGTAGCCGAGCGCGATCTCCTGCTGGGGGTTGAGGGCGACGCGCTGCTTCTCGCCGGTGAACGGGTTCTCGCTCGTGCTGGAGAAATAGGTGAACAGCGAGACGACCACCAGCACGAGGGCAATGAGGAGCCGCCCTCCGCGCATCGCTATTCCTTGAGCGCCTGGCGCAGCTCGTCCTGGCCGACGCGCACATTCACGCCGGCGCGCTCGTCCTGCAGCGTCATGGCGACGCGGAAATCGCGGTCGATCCAGCCGCGATCGATCCCCTTCTGCAGCTCGTTCAGCGCGATCTCGCTGAACTGCATGGGCACGCCGACCTCCTTCGCCAGCTCGAGCGCGAGGACCGCATCCTTGTGCGCGAGGCGCAGCGCGAACGACGCGGGATCGAAGTTCCCCGGCAGGTAATACTCGGCCAGTCGGTCGAAGGTGCGCTTGCGTCCGGAGGAGCCCTGGCGGATGGCGCGGAAGAGATCCAGGGGAGCCACCCCGGCCTTAACGCCAAGGCTGAAGATCTCCGCCATCACGGCATGGATGGTGAAGCTCGCGATGTTGTGCGAGAGCTTCGCCACGGTCGCCGCGCCGATCGGGCCGACGTAGAACGGCTGGTCGCCGATGGCGCGGATCACGGCCAGGTGCTTGTCGTACATCGCGCGCTCGCCGCCGACCCAGATCGCCAGCTTGCCGCTCTCGGCGCCCGTCGTGCCGCCGCTCACCGGCGCGTCGAGGAAATGGATGCCCTTCGCCTGCATCTCCTTGTGCAGGCGCCGCACCCGCGCCGGAGAGTTGGTCGACAGGTCGAACCAGGCCGCGCCTTTCGGCAGGATGTCCTTCAGTTGCGCGCCGACCTTGTCGACATCATCCGGGCCGGGCACCGAGGTGAAAACCAGATCGCATCCCTTCGCCGCTTCGGCCGCGCTCGGGAAGAGCGGGAAACCCTCGACCGGCCGCAGGTCGTACGCGCGCACCTCGTGGCCCGCCTTGCGCACATTCGCCGCCATGTGCCGGCCCATGGCGCCGAGGCCGATGAACGCGAGCTTCATGCGCCTGCGCGCTCGGCGAAGACTTCCTTGGCGACCACGGCGGCGCTGCCGGCGCTCGGCCAGCCGCAGTAGAAAGCGAGGTGCGTGATGAGCTCGATCAGCTCTTCCTGCTTGACGCCGTTGTCGAGCGCGCGCCAGAGGTGGCCGCGCAATTGATCCGGGGAACTGAGCGCCACGAGCGCGGCAACCGTGATCAGGCTGCGGTCGCGCTTGGCGAGCCCGGGACGCTCCCAGACATCGCCGAACACCACCTTGTCGGTCAGCTCACCGAGCTTCGGAAAGACGTCCCTGACCTTGCCGATCGTGGACGGCGGCGACGAGCGTGATGCCATTACAGTCTCCCGGGCGGTATGAGGGTGAAATGAGGCCCGGGGACTGTATCACCGCGTCAGCAGTGCTTGTTGTGGCCTTTCGCCCAGCCCTTGCCCTTGTTGTGCTTCTTGCCGCAGTCGTGCGCGACGGCTTGCACCGAACCGCCTTGCGCGGGCTGCGCCGCGACCGTCTGCACGGGCTTGCCCTGTTGCTTGTTGCCGCCGGCGAGCTCGCGGCCGATCACCGCGCCGGCCGCACCGCCGACGCCGGCGCCGACGATGCCGCCCTTGTCGCCGCCGACCTGCTGGCCGATTGCCGCACCGGCTGCGCCGCCTGCCGCGCCGCCGACGATCGCGCCGCCCTGGCCCGGGCCGCGCGTGCCGACCGCGGCACCGGCCGCGCCGCCGACTGCGCCGCCCACCACGCCACCGGTCTTGCCGCCTGCCTTCTGGCCTACTGCGGCTCCCGCCGCGCCGCCGACGCCGCCGCCGATCGCCGTGCCGACGTTGCTGTCGGCCCACGCCAGCGCCGTGGAAGCGGAGAGAATGACGCCAAGAACAATTCGCTTTGTTTCACTTTTCATGGAATGCCTCCCGAGCCCGGATAGTACTCTGGCGAACCTCGACCGGCCGTGAACAACATCACGCAAGCTGCGGAACCGCAAGCGGAATCCACATACGCCTGGCTGCGCCTCTGCGCCGCGCTCGGGCTGATGACGATCGGGGGCGCCGGCATGTATGTCATGGCCGTGGCGCTCGCCCCGGTCCAGGCCGAATTCGGGGCGACGCGTGGCGGGGCCTCGTTCGCCTACACCCTGACCATGCTCGGCTTCGGCGTAGGCGGCATCGTCATGGGGAAGCTCGCCGACCGCTTCGGCGTCATCGTCCCCATCGCGATAGGCGCAGTCGGCCTCGGTGGCGGCTTCGTGCTCGCCGGCACCGCGACCAGCCTCACCCAGTTCACGCTGGCCCACGGCCTGCTCATCGGCTTCCTCGGCTGCTCGGCGACCTTCGCGCCGCTGGTGGCCGATACCGCGCTCTGGTTCACGCGCCGGCGCGGCATCGCGGTGGCGATCTGCGCGAGCGGCAACTACCTCGCCGGCGCGGTCTGGCCGCCGCTGCTGCAGTATTTTTTCGAGACCAGCGGCTGGCGCGCAACCTACATCGGCACCGGCATCTTCTGCATGGCGAGCATCCTCGCGCTGTCTTTCGCGCTGCGCCGCCGGCCGCCGGCGGTGCAGGCGGCCGCCGCCGCGAACGACGCGCGCATAGCGGCCTCGCAGCCGCTCGGCCTGCCGCCGAACGCGCTGATGGCGATCCTCATCGTCGCCGGCGTCGCCTGCTGTGTCGCGATGTCGATGCCGCAGGTGCACATCGTGGCGTACTGCGGCGACCTCGGCTACGGCGCGGCACGCGGCGCCGAGATGCTGGCGATCATGCTCGGCTTCGGCATCGTCAGCCGCCTGGTCTCCGGCTGGATCTGCGACCGCATCGGCGGCCTGCGGACCCTGCTCCTCGGCTCGTTCCTGCAGGGCGTCGCGCTCCTCCTCTTCCTGCCCTTCGACAGCCTGGTGTCGCTCTACGTCGTCTCGGCGCTCTTCGGCCTGTTCCAGGGCGGCATCGTGCCGGCGTACGCGATCATCGTGCGCGAATATTTTCCGGCCCGCGAGGCCGGGGTGCGGACCGGCATCGTCCTGATGGCCACCCTCTTCGGCATGGCGCTGGGCGGATGGGTGTCCGGGGCGATCTTCGACCTCACCGGCTCCTACCGGGCCGCGTTCATCAACGGCATCGGCTGGAACCTGCTGAACCTCGCGCTCGCGTTCTGGCTCCTGCGCAGGTCGCGCGCCACGGCCCGACTGGCGCCGGCATGAGCTACGGACAGTGAGATAAGCCGTCGGGAAAATCCCGGCAGCGGTAGTATTTGGCGCTAAGGCGGTATCAAGTGGGCGATATCACAAGGCGCCTCGCGGCGGTTGCGTTTGCGGACGTGGCGGGCTGGTCGCGTCTCATCGAGAAAAGCGACGTAGGCACGCTCCGCGCGTGGAAGGCCGTGCGCGCGGACCTGATCGAACCGAGGCTGCAGGACCACGGCGGGCGCCTTCTCGAGATCGCCGGCGACGCGGTGCTGGTCGAGTTCCCCAGCGCCGTGGATGCCGTCAAGTGGGCGATCGACGTGCAGCACGGCCTGCGCACCGCGCAGGAGGCGCACGAGCTCAGCATGCGCATCGGCATCAACGTCGAGGACGTGATCGTCGATGACGGCAAGCTGGTCGGCACCGGCATCAACGTCGCCGCGCGGATCCAGCAGCTCGCCGCGCCGGGCGAGATCATCGTGACGGCGGCGGTGCGCGATTATTCCGCCGACCGGCTGGACGCGAGCTTCGTCGACCTCGGCTCGCAGAAGCTGCGCAATATCAGCCGCCGCGTCCACCTGTACCGTATCGATGTCGGGCGTGCGCGTTCCCGGGACCCGCGAAACGTGGCGCCTCTGCACCCGGAGCCGGTCGTCCTCGACAGCCAGGAAGAGCGCACCATCCGGGCGGTGCTGCACGTCCAGGTCGCCGATCCGGCCAGCGAGCGCAGCGAAGAAGAATCGATCGCGCGCTGGCGCGGCCTCGTCGACCGCGTCGCGAACAGCGTCCTGCCGTCGCACGGCGGCCGGCTGCTCAGGAGCCTGGGCGGCGACATGCTGCTCGATTTCCCCCACGCGCCCGTGGCGCTGAAGGCGGCCTTCGACATCCAGCGCCTCTGCGGCGCGCTGGACCAGCGCATCCTGGTATCGATGGGCATGCAGGTCGGCGAGCTCATCGCCGACGACCACGGCATTTACGGACGCGACCTCAATCTCGCCGCCGGCCTGACCGAGGTCGCGGGACCCGGTGAAATCGTGGTCTCCGCCGGCGCGCGCGACCAGCTCACGCCGATGCTCGATGCCGACGTCGAGGACCTGGGCGAATGCTATGTGGGCAGCCTCAAGCAGCCGATCCGGGCTTATCGGGTCGGACCGCCCGGCCCGCGTCCCGTGGTCGACCCGGCGGCGGCTGTGGAGCTCCGCCCGACGATCGCCGTGGTGCCCTTCGCCGCCCGCACCACCGAAAAGGAACATCAGGTCATCGGCGAAGTGCTCGCCGACGAAGTGATCTCGGCGTTGTCGCGCAGCGCCGACGTGAACGTCATTTCGCGCCTGTCGACCACGGCCTTCCGCGGCAGGAACGCGAGCGCGACCGAGGTCGGCCAGCACCTGAACGCCTCCTACGTCCTCTCGGGAGGCTATCGGGTCTCGCGCTCGCACCTTTCGGTGGTGGCCGAGGTCGCGGACGCGAGCAGCGGCCACATCATCTGGTCCGACGACCTCGCCGGTGATGTCAAGGGGATTATTACCGGCAAGGACGACCTAATAGATCGCATCGTCACCGCGGCGAGCGCCGCCATAATGGCCCGCGAGTTACAACGTGCTCAATCCCAGGCCCTGCCGACACTCCAGAGCTACACGCTGCTGATGGCAGCGATAACCCTCATGCATCGCCTGTCGCCGTCGAGCTTTGATCGCGCGCACGACATGCTCGAGACCCTGTGCGAGCGCGCGCCACGGCAGGCGATTCCAAGCGCGTGGCTCGGCAAGTGGCACGTGCTGCGCGTCGAGCAGGGCTGGAGCGACGACATCAACCGCGACGCGCGCATGGCGCTCGATTGCACCCGGCGCGCGCTCGACGTCGACCCGCATTGCTCGCTCGCGCTGTCGGTGGACGGCTTCATCCACACCAACCTCCTGCGCAAGCTCGACGTCGGCCTGCAGCGCTACGACCTGGCGATCCAGGTCAACCCGAACGATTCGCTCGCCTGGCTGCTGAAGGGCATGCTGCATGCCTTCCGCGGCGAAGGCAAACACGCCGTGCGCGGGACGCAGCGCGCGCTGCGCCTCTCCCCGCTCGATCCGCATCGTTACTTCTACGATTCGCTCGCCGCCTCCGCGGCCCTGTCGGCGGCCGATTACAAGGGAGCGATCGACCTCGCGCGCCGTTCGCTGCGTGCCAATCGCACCCATACGTCCACCCTGCGGGTCATGGCGATCGCGCAGTGGCAGCTCGGCCGGCACAAGGAGGCGCGCGACACCGTGCACGACCTGATGACGCTGCAGCCGTCGCTCACGGTCAGCCGCTGGCTCGAGCGCTCGCCGAGCAGCGAATACGAGATAGGCAAGCTTTGCGCGCGTTCGCTGCAGGAGGCCGGCGTGCCGCGCTGATCAACGGGTTCATAACCGAGGGGGAGCAATGAGTGTCGAGGGGGGCTTCGGCGGGTTCGGAGGATTTGGCGGGTTCGGTGGGTTCGGTGGCTTCGGCGGGTTCGGCGGATTTGGCGGCTTCGGCGGCTTCGGCGGATTTGGCGGCTTCGGAGGGTTTGGCGGCTTCGGCCCCCAGCCCGGCTACGCACCCGATGCGCTGATCACCCACCGCGACGGCATCGTCGGGGGCTGGGTGCCACCGACGCACGATGGCGTACCGGTGGCGCTCAAGCAGGAGCACGACGATCCGCTCGCCAACCTCGCCCGCTGGGAGCCTTGGGTACGAGCAGCGGCGCTGGATTTCGAAGTGGTGTCGCACCTGCATTTCGGCGCCGGGCAGGACGAATCGAAGACCTACAACGGCTACACCCTCTGGCACCTGGATCGAACCGCGATTCCGGGAACCGTCACGCCACGGCCTATCGCGCGCATGGTCCGGCCGCCGGACCTGTCGGCCGGCAACGATTTCTGGATCAAGCAGCTCGAGATCGTCGCGAACTACGCCGATCTGCGCGAAGACCGGGCGAGCGAGGTGCTGACGCAGGTCACCCCGCCCATCGTCTACTGGGCGTCGGTGATGAACCTGCAGCCGCACACCAAGAAGTACACGCTCGAGCTTCTGGGCCTCGCCTTGCGCTTCGCCACGTTCGCGGAGATGCGCTTCAAGCACGCCCTCGCCGTGCGCAGGCCGGCCGAGATGTCGGCGCAGATCCAGCCGATGATCGGCACCCCGGGCCATGGCGCGCTTCCCAGCGGGCACGCCACCGAGGCGCACATCGTCGCGTATGTGCTGTGGAACCTCGCGTCGGCCGCGGACAGCACGAAGAAGAAGAACAATGTGTGGCTGGAGCAGCTCATGCGCCAGGCTTCGCGCATTGCAGTGAATCGCACGGTCGCCGGCGTGCACTTCCCGGTCGACAGCTCGGCGGGGCAGCTCCTGGGCCTGACGCTCGGCGAGTACCTGCTGCACCTTTGCGGCGTCGGCAGCAAGTACAAGGCATGGGAGTTCCTCGGCCCGAAGTTCACCGCCACGGACGATTTCGACTGGCGCGCGCAGTACGACACGGCGATGCCCAGTCCCGCGCGCAAGGCCACGGCCTTCGCCGTCGAAATCCCGGGTAATCAGACGGCCACCAAGTCTGTGATGCTCGAATGGCTGTGGGACCAGGCGAAGAAGGAGTGGCCGTGAAGGGCGGGTGGTCGAAATCCAAGCCGCCGCGGCGCGACCGCAAGCTGTTCGACCCCTACTACGACTGGGCCGTCAGCACGGGCTTCGCCTACTACGGCAAGCCCGACTGGGTCCCGGTGATCATCGAGCTCGAGAAAGACGTGCCGGCCTTTCTCGAGCGGGTCCGCACGCAGCGCTGGGGCAGCGCGATGCGCATCCCGAAGATCTACAGGAATCCGCCCAGACGGCTGAAGAAGAAGCTCAAGTTCCTCACGGCGATGGTGGAACGCGCCCGCCTGCCCGAGCTGCTCGACGCCGGCGCGGTAAACATCGACATCAAGCGCATGGAGATCGGGCGCATGGTCGATGTGCCCAGCGGCCCGCACCTTACGCAGGAGGGAACCGGGTGGGGAGACCTGAACCTCGAGCTGCCCAACCCGCCCTTTCCGGCCGGCACGGTGCTGATCGGCGTGATCGACGACAGCATCGCCTTCGCCCACGAGCGCTTCAGGACCGGGACGAGCACGCGGATCTGGTATTTCTGGGATCAGCAAGTGCCTTCCGATGATTCGGGGCGATGGGACTACGGGCGTGAGATCCGCAAGGAGACGATGCCTGACGGCATCGACGATCTCCTCGGCCGGTGCAAGCATGGCGAGGTCATCGACGAGGACGAGGTTTACCGCAAGGCGGGACACCTCAATTTCGCCGACAGCGGCCACAAGCCGCTCGCGCTGCGCGGCTCGCATGGCACGCACGTCGCCGACCTCGCGTGCAACCCGCCGGTCGGCGAGGGGCCGATCGTCGCGGTGCAGCTGCCGATCGCCACGACCGAGGACACCTCGGGTGCGACATTGAAGCCGCAGGCCTTCGATGCCCTGCTCTACATGCTCGATTGCGCCGACCAGCACAGCGGCAAGGACCCGCTGCCGCTCGTCGTCAACCTGAGCTACGGCATGTACGCCGGTCCGCACGATGGCCAGGGGCTTCTCGAGCAGGCCATCGACCACCTGCTCGATTCATGCAACACCGGCTCCAAGACGCCGGTTCTGCAGGTCGTGCTGCCGGCCGGCAACAGCCACCTGCTGCGCTGCCATGCCGCCTTCTCGCTCGACGCCAAGGCGAAGGCGCCGGTGCCGGAAGAAGAGGATCCGTCGATCCGGCTACTGCACTGGCGAGTGCTGCCGGATGACCGCACCGAGAGCTTCCTCGAGATCTGGTATCCGGAAAACCGTGCCAATGACCTCGCGGCGAGCGTGACGGCGCCGACCGGTCTCGCCACCGGCTGGTTCGATCTCAACACCAGTTTCGAGTGGCAAGACGCAGCCGGACGCGTCATGGGCCAGATCCAGTTCTATCCTCCACCCCTCGGCAGCAAGCGCGGCGTCATCCGCATCGCGCTCGCACCGACGGCAGGACGGGGCGGGTCCCTGACCGGAGTTCCATCGGGAATCTGGCAGGTGCGGGTCGAAAACCGCGGGGCGAGCGCGATCGCCGACATCGACGCATGGATCCAGCGCGACGATACGGTGCACGGCTATCGGCGTGGCGCGAGGCAGTCCTATTTCGACGATCCGGAGTACGCCCGATTCGACCCGGGTGGCCGTCCCATCGAGGACGACAACCACCTCGCTACGAAGGACAGCTACGTCAAGCGTCAAGGCACTTTCAATGCCATCTCCTCGGGTACGAAAAGCATCGTCGCATCAGGGTTGATCCGGCAGAACTGGAAACCGAGCCCATACTCGGCTTCCGGCCCCCTATACCCGCCCGGCCGCGATGTGCCCAACAAGAAGGGGCCCGAGGTGATGGCCGGCTCGGATGACAGTCCTTCCCACAACGGCATCCTGGCAGCCGGTTCGCGCAGCGGGTCGTGCGTGGCCATGCGCGGCACGAGCGTCGCCGCACCCCAGGTGGCGCGGCTCGTAGCGCAGAACATCGCGGGCGGAGGAAAGGGCGACCGCTTCGCCGCGGCGGATTTTCCCAAGGCGGTGGTGGCTCATCCCGACTACACCGAAAAGGCGCCGCCCCCGGGCGCGGCGGCAGCGCCGTCTCTGGAACGCGGCGGCCTTGGGCGCGTCGATTACCAGCCGCCGCGCAAGCCGCGCTTCGAGCGCTAGCGGCCGAGCGCCTTCTTCTTCCAGACCTCCCACGGCCGCTCGAGCGTGCCGGCGTTCGCCGCGGTCGAGCGGCGGCCCTCCTCGTCGCTCAGGAACTCGATCGGCCCCTCGAGCTGCATCGCCTGCATCTGCAGCCGGGCGTTCATCTCGGTGTAGATGCTCCTGAACACCGCTTCCTGCACGCTGGCGCCGATCACGGTCATGCCGTGGCCGCGCATCAGCACGCAGTTGCACTTGCCGAGCGCGCCGGCGAGCGCTTCGCCGAGCGGCCGGTCGCGCACCAGGACGTCGTTCTCCTCGCGCACCTTGCGGATGTCCCACACCGGCACGCCCGACCAGAGGAAGGAGCCCATGTGGTACACCGGGCGCAGCTTGCTCTTCGTCACGCCGAAGGGAATGACCGAAGGCGAGTGGCTGTGCACCACGGCCGTCACGTCGGGCCGCTTGCGGTAGATCTCGCCGTGGATGTAGCGCTCGATGAAGCCCTTGCGCTTGTCGCCGGTGGCGGCCTCGCTGTCCGCGTTCCATTCGACCAGGTCGGCGGCGGTGACCAGGGCCGGCGCGCGCGAGCGCGACATGATGAAGTGCGCCGGCCGCTTGTCGCTGCGCGCGCTGATGTGGCCGTAGGCGTCGAGCACGCCGTGGTCGGCGAGGATGCGGCTGCCGGCGACGAGGTCGTCGATGAGCTGCCTGCTTGCTGCGGGTTTCTTCATTTGATGCGCATCTCCCTGAGTTGCGGTGCAACGAAATAAAGCACGCCGACGGCGGCGAGCGAGACCAGCGCGAGCGTCGTGGACGCGCCGCGCACGCCGAGCAGGTCCGACAGCGGCCCGGCGAGAAAGGCGCCGGTCGAGATCATCGCCGGATACATCATCGTCAGGCTGGCGATGCGGCCGCGCATGTCCTCGGGCGCGCACATCTGCAGCGTCGCCATGTTGCTCGCGGTATGCGCCATCTCGGCGGCGCCGCCGATGAAGCCGAAGGCCAGCGCCGCGGCGATGCTCGGGCTCGCGGCCAGGCCGACGATGGACAGCGCCATCAGCACGATCCAGCCCGACTGGATGAGGGCCTGGCGCTCGGCCCGCACCAGGGCGTTGGCGATGAACCCGCCCAGCGTGCCGCCGAGGCCGACCGCCGTGAGCAGCATGCCGAGACCCTGGGGCCCGGCGAGGAACTCATCCTTCGCATAGATCGGGAACAGCGTCCCCCAGACCGGCACGAGCAGCAGGTAGGGCAGCGCGCCGATGGTTATGAGGATGCGCATGCGGGGGTCGCGCGCGGCGAAGCGCAGGCCCTCCAGCATGTCGGCCATCGCCGTGCGGCCGCTCGGCGCGCGCGGCGGCGGGAAAGCCACCGCCAGCACGAGGAGCGCGGCCGAGCCGTACAGCACGCCCTGGATGAGGAAGGAGCCCGCGGCGCCGAACCAGGCGATGAGGTAGCCGGCGATCGCCGGGCCGATGATGCGCATCATCGAGAAGCCGATGGTGTTCAGCGCGACCGCCTTCATCGCCACGTCGCGCGGCACGAGCTCGAACACGGTGCTGAAGCGCGCCGGCCGGTCCATCACGTTCGCCGCGCCCATCAGCAGCGTGAAGGCGAACAGCATCCACGTGCTGACCATGCCCAGCGCGAGCGCGATGCCGATCGCGAACGACACGCTCGCGGCGAGGAGCTGGCTCGCCTGCAGCAGCCGCCGGCGGTTGAAGCGGTCGGCGGCCACGCCGGAGATCGGCGCGAGGAGGAGCAGCGGAAGCACCCTCACGCCCATCACCGCGCCGAGCAGCGCGCCCGACCCGGTGATCTCGTAGACCACCCAGCCCATCGAGGCCTGCTGGATCCACTGCGCCAGCCACGAGCAGAGCGAGCTCGTCCACAGCCGCCGGAACTGGGGATAGGCGAGCGCCGACGCCAGTTATCTTCTCGATGCGGACGGAGGGGTGCCGCCCATCGCGGCGTCGTAGCCCGGCAGCACGCGCACGTCGATGACGCACACGGCGCCTTTTCTCACCTGCTCCATCCCCTGCTGGATCGCCGGCTTGAGGTCCTTCAGCTCCTTCACCGGCCCGATGCCGACCGCGCCCTGGGCGCGCGCCATCATCGCGAGGTCGATGTCGGGCTCGTCGATGCGCTGGCCGATCCACTTGTTCTCGACCGGCCGGCCGCGCTCCTTCGCCACGCGCTCCTGGTGCATCTCGTCGTTGTAGAAGGAGCGGTTGTTGGCCACGATCACCAGGCACGGCAGCTTGTAATGCGTCGCCGTCCAGAGCGCCGTGTTGCCCATCAGGAAATCGCCGTCGCCGACGATGCCGACGACCATGCGGCTCGTTCCCTTGAGCGCCAGCGCCGCGCCGACGGTCAGGCCCGGCCCCGCCCCTACGCCGCCGCCGCCGTCGGCGCCGAGGTAATCGAGCGGATGGCGGAAATGGCGATAGGCGCCGTTCCAGCCGAGCGGCAGCTTGGAGATGCACACGTCCGTGCCGGCGGTGAGCTCATTGAAGGCCTTGGCGAGCGCGCGAATCGAAACCGCGTTGTCCTCGGGCCAGTGGGTTTCATGCTTGGGTTGCACCGCGGCGGGCCGCGCCTTCACGGCATCGAGCAGCATCGGCACCGCGACATCCGGCTCGCACATCATGTACACGTCGCCCGGCGGCAGGCCCTGGTAGTCGGCGCTCCAGCCGCGGTGGAGGTGGGCGTCGGTCGATACGCGGATCACCCTGGCGCCGATCGGCGCATCGCCCCACGCCGCCTTCAGCGTGCCGGCGGTATCCACCCAGTCGAGCGAAAGGATGACGTCGCAGTCGCGCAGGAGCTTCCCGTCCGGGAACGTCGCCGGCGGCGCGGCGTGCAGCGGATGGTCGGTCGGGAATGCAGCCGGGGTCTTGATGTCGGTGAATACCTTCGCCTGCAGCTTCTCGGCGAGCGCGACACGCGTCTTCCAGCCTTCCATGCTGCGGCTCACGCGGCCGGCGAGGATCGCCGGGTTCCTGGCCGTGGAGAGCAACTGCGCGGCGGCCCTTACGGTTTCCGCTTGAGGCACTACCGGATCCGGTGCCTTGAAGCGCGAGACGTCCGGCACCGGCGGCAGCGGGCCGATCTTCTGTTCCTGCAGGGCTGCATCCAGGTTGATGTACGTCGGCCCGCGCGGCGCGGTGTTCGCCATCTGCACCGCGCGCAGCAGCGCTTCGTACGCCGCGGGCACCGATGCCGGCTGGTTGTCCCACTTCGTGTAGTCGCGCACCAGCGCGCCCTGGTCGGAGGCGGTATGAATCCAGTCGATCCACGGCCGGCGGCGCGCCGCGTCCCACGGGCCGGTGGCGCCGAGGATCAGCATCGGCACACGATCGCACCACGCGTTGAAGATGGCCATCGAGCCGTGCATCAGGCCGACGTTGGAGTGCAGCACCGCGCCCATCATCTTGCCGGAGGCCTTGGCATAGCCGTGTGCGATGGCGATCGCCGATTCCTCGTGCAGGCAGAGCAGCATCTGCGGCCGCTCGTTGCCGAGGTAGTTGACGATGCTGTCGTGCAGCCCGCGGTAGCTGGCGCCCGGGTTGAGCGCGAGGTACGGTATGTCGAGCGCGCGCAGCATGGCGGCGATCGCGTCGCTGCCCCAGTGCTCCTTCGCCTCCGGCACCGGCGCCGGGACGTCCCTCAGGATTTCACTCGGCACGGATGTTGGCCTCCTTGATCACCTTGCCCCACTTCTCGTGCTCGGCGCGGATGAAGCGCGCGAACTCCTCGGGCGAATTGGTGACGAGCTCGATGCCTTGCGGCGCCAGCTTCGCCCTGACATCCGGCAACGCGAGGACGCGCGCGATCTCGCCGTTCACCTTCTTCACGATGTCGGCCGGCGCCCTCGCCGGCATGAAGACGCCGAGCCAGGGATCGACCGAGAAGCCCGGCAGCGTCTCGCCGATGGCCGGCGTGCTGCCGAGATTGGCGAAGCGCTGCGGCGCGGTGCTGCCCAGGAGCTTGAGCTTGCCGTCCTTGATGTGCGGCAGCAGCGAGTTGGCGGCGCCGATCCACACCTGGATGCGCCCCGGCAGCAGGTCCTGGATGGCGGGCGCCGCTCCCTTGTAGGGCACGTGGTTCATCCGGATGCCGCCGAGGAGCTGCAGCATCGCCGCGGAGAGATGTTGCGGGCTGCCATTGCCGGAAGAGCCGAAGTTGAGCTCGTTCGGGCGCGCCCTGGCGTACGCGACCAGCTCCTGCACCGAGTTCACCGGCACCGAGGAAGGCACGACCAGGAGGAACTGGATGCGCGCCACCTGCGTCACCGGCAGCAGGTCGGTGAAGGGATCGTAGGTGGTCGCTTTCGCGATGTACGGGTTGGTGACGTAGACGTTGTCCGGCGCGAGCAGCCACGTGTATCCGTCGGGCGCGCTCTTCGCGACGGCGTCGGAGCCGATGTTCTGGCTGCCGCCGGTGCGGTTCTCCACCACCACGGGCTGCTTCCACGATTCCTGGATGTTCGACGCGAGCGTGCGCGCGATCGTGTCCGGCGAGCCGCCCGGCGGCAGCGGCACGATGATCTTGATCGGCCGGTCCGGGAAACCCTGGGCAGCGGCGAACGACGAGACAAGCGCGGCAAACGCCGCAATCAGCCACCGATTCACGTGTCCTCCTCGAATGTTGCGGCGCCCAGTTTACCTATTGCGGGGGCCGGAATACGATGGTCTTTCACAGAGGAGGAGCTCCCCACCATGCTGACCCCGGAAGAACTGGCGCAGTTGGAAGGCGCCGAGTCGCTGTTCCCGTCGCCGATCCCCGTGCAGTACGTGTCGAGCGACGAATTCATGCCCGACCCGCAGAGCGCGCAGCAGAAGGAGTTCGAGGCGCGCATCAAGGAGATGGGCGCGGACCTGGCCCGCAAGCACGGCATGACCCGCCGGCGCTTCTTCCAGACGGCGGGCGGCATGGCGGCCGCGTTCACCGCCATGAACCAGGTGCATGCGAAGAACTCGCAGCCGGTCTACGAGGTGCTGAAGGACGAGCCGGCGAACCTGCAGCTCGCCCAGGCGCGCGCCGACTCGCTCAAGGGCCAGTTCGTGATGGACATGCACACCCATTTCCTGCGCGAGGGCACCCCGATCAAGGGCTTCATCGCGCAGCGCGCGGCGGTCGGCAAGGCCGGCTGGAACCCGTCGCTGAAGGAAAAGGAGCAGACCATCGAAGACCTGATGTTCCCGAACTACTTCAAGGAGGTCTTCCTCGACAGCGACACCAAGGTCGCCTGCATCAGCGGCTCCTACTCCGTCGACGAGAAGTTCTCCTTCCTGACGAACGACATGAAGGCGCAGGCGCGCCAGAAGGTGAACAGCGAGTCGGGCACCCGGCGCATGTTCTCGCACGCCATCTTCACGCCGGGCTGGCCGAACTGGCTCGACAAGGTGGAGGAGGAGAACGAGCGCCTGCGCCCCGATTCGTGGAAGGGCTACACGATCGGCGACAACACGAACAAGCACCTGTCCAAGTATCCGTTCCGCCTGGACGACGAGAAGATCATGTATCCGTTCTACGAGAAGCTGGTGAAGTGGTCGAAGCAGTATCCCGACCGCCCCGGCCTCAAGAACGTCTGCATCCACAAGGGCCTCTTCACGCCGTCGGTCGAGCGCCAGTTCCCGCACCTGGTGGGCTTCTGCAACGTCGCCGACGTCGGCAAGGCGGCCAAGGACTGGCCGCAGCTCAACTTCATCATCTACCACTCGGCCTACCGCTGGATCGGCGGCCCCGACGCCCGCGCCGAGAATGCCTGGAACCAGCTGCAGCGCACCGGCCGCATCGAGTGGGTGAGCGACCTCGCCGATATCCCGAAGGAGTACGGCGTGAACAACGTCTACGGCGACCTCGGGCAGATCTTCGCGCACAGCAACATGGCCGACCCGCGCGTCGCCGCCTACATGCTCGGCATGATGATCAAGGGCATGGGCGCCGACCACGTCGTGTGGGGCACCGACGCCGTGTGGACCGGCTCGCCGCAGTGGCAGATCGAGTCGCTGCGCCGCATGGAGATCCCGGACGACATCCGCCAGAAATACGGCTTCGAGCCGCTCGGCCCGGCCAACGGCCCGGTGAAGAGCGCGATCCTCGGCGGCAACAACGCCCGCCTCTACGGCTTCACGCCGAAGATGCAGAGCGCGCTCGAGAACGACCAGGTCGCGCAGTGGAAGAACCTGTACGACAAGGACGGCGGCGAGCGCTCGAACCTGGTGTACGGGTATATCCGCAAGTCGGCATAGAATCCCATCAACCCATAACGGGCCCGCGCAAGCGGGCCTTTTTTATTCATGCAAGGCACCGAGCACTGGACCACCAAGCGCACGCCGGACGGCGACGTGCGCCTCTTCATCTGGCGCAAGCGGCAAGCCGATGCACCCAAGGGAGCCATCGTCTGGGTGCACGGCTCCTCCGTGCAGTCGGTGCCGGTGTTCGACCTGCAGATTCCCGGCCGGCCGGAATCGTCGGTCATGGACTGGTTCGCGCGGCTGGGCTACGACAACTGGTGCTTCGACTGCGAGGGCTACGGCCGCTCGGACAAGAAGCGCCCGATCAACGCCGACATCGCCACCGGCGCCGACGACATCGCGGCGGTGGTCGATTTCATCAAGCGCACGGCCGGCGTGCCGAAGGTGCTGATGTACGGCTCATCGTCCGGCGCGCTGCGCGCCGGGCTCTATGCCGAGCGGCATCCCGGGAACGTCGCCCGGCTCGCGCTCGACGCGCTCACCTACACGGGCGAGAACAGCCCCACCCTGACCGAGCGGCGCAAGAAGCTGCCGCAGTACAAGGCATCCAACCGCCGCCCGATCGACCGCGCCTTCGTCGAATCCATGTTCACCCGCGACGGCCACGGCGAGGCGGTCGATCCGGTGGTGCTCGACGCCTTCGCCAAGGCCGTGCTGTCGATGGACGACTCGATGCCGACCGGCACCTACGTCGACATGACCGAGAACCTGCCGGTGGTGCACCCGGAGAAGCTGGTGGTGCCGACGATGATCATGCGCGGCCAGTGGGACGGCATCGCCTCGTTCGAGGATGTGCTCGACTTCTTCGTCAAGCTGCCGAACCCCGACAAGCAGCTCACCCTCATGCCCGGCGCGCACTCGAGCCTGCGCTCCAAGAACTGGCGCCGCGCCTACCACGTCATCGACACCTTCTTCGACCGCCCTGCTCTCGGCTACACCGGCGCTTCCGCCTCGTAGCGCCGGAACGCGGCATAGAGCGCCAGGTCGTAGGCGATCTTCAGCACTCCGCAGGCGATGAGGGGCGCCGCCATCGCGCCGGCGGCGAACATCGCGCCGGTCAATGACGGGCTCAGCGCGGCCGCCAGGCTGCGGGGCACCGAGGTAAAGCTTGCCGCCGCCGGGCGCTCGGCCGGCGTGACCACCGTCATGACGAAGGCGCCGCGCGCCGGCACGTCCATCTGCGAGAGCAGGCTCCTCGCCAATAGAAATCCCAGAGCGACCTCCAGGCTGGGGGAGAGCGCGGCGGCAATCAGGAACAGGCTCGACGGGATATGCGTGAACACCATGGTGTTCACCATGCCGATGCGGCGCGCGAGCGGACCGGCGGCGAGCTGGGACACCGCCGCAAGCAGCCCGGTCCAGAAGAAGAACGCCCCCGCCGCGGCGAGCGACATGCCGAAGCGCTCGAAGAGCCACAGCGCGAGGAGCGAGTTGAGCACCAGGCCGCCGGCGAAGGAGTCGATGCTGAAGAGCGCCGCCAGCCGCCAGACGATGGCGCGGGAGGGCCCGAGCGGCACGGCCGGCTTCTGCTCCTCGATCCTCGGGCTCGGCAGGCCGCGGTAAAGCAGCCACACGGCGACGCCGGTCGCCGCGTAAATCAGGAACATGCCGCGCAGCGCATCGAGCATGGAGAGCCGCGCGCCGAGCCACTCCGGCAGCCCCGACAGCAGCGCGCCGCCGGCGCCGGCGATCGAGCCGATGAAGCTGTAGCGCGCGAAGATGCTCGTGCGATCGGCGGCGGTGGCGAGCATCGTGTGGTCGAGCGGCATGAACACGCTGGCGTCGCCGCTCGATGGATTGAGCGTGCCGCAGAAGGCGACCAGCAGCAGCGGCCAGAACGAGGAGAAGCCGGCGAAGCCGAGCCCGGTCACGGTCATCAGGGCCGCCGCGCCGAGGAGCAGCGTGCGCAGGGCGAAGCGATGCCCCCATCGGCCGACCGCAAGCGTGGAGAACGCCGAGCCGAGCAGCGTCGCGGTGCTGATCACGCCGACTTCGAATACCCCGAGGCCGAGGGCCAGCAGGTAGGCCGGCAGGACGACCGCGATGAAGCCGTCGGCGAACGAGCGCAGCGCGCGGGCCGCGAGGATGCGGCCGATCACTGCTCCCTGCACCACGCGTAGAGCGCGTCGTACATCACCATGCCGTGCTTCAGCATCTCGTGGTCGTCGGCGAAGTTCAGCGACAGGCCGAGCGAGATGGCGTAGAGCCCCGCCGCCTGCGGCTCCGCCGCCAGGCTCGACGTGTCCGCGGCACGGACGATGCACGCCAGCCGCTCGAGCGCCGGATCGGTGAGCCGGTAGTGCCGGATGAAGGCGTCGAAGCTGCACCGATCGCCGTCGTGCCCGAAGTGCACGCCGGAAATGTCGTAGGGAATGGCCTCGCGCTCCTTCGCCGCGCACGCCACCTCCTTCGCCGGCACATAGAGGAACTCGGCCTGCGGATCGACGAAGCGTGCGACCAGCCATGGGCAGGCGATGCGGTCGATCTTCGGCCGCTCGCGCGTCACCCAGCGCGTCGCCGCGTTGGCCGGCTTGCGGTCGAGCTCGCCGCCGGCGGCTTTCCACCCTTCCTCGAGCCCGCCTTCCAGGAACGAAGCCTTGATGCCGGCGAGCGCAAGCGCGGCGGCGGTGCTCTGGCTCACCTCGTGCCCGTGCACGCAATAGACCACCACGTTGCTCGCCCGCGGCAGTGCCCTGGCCCAGGCGCCGACCTGCTCGGGATCCCGGCGCAGCGCGCCGCCCAGCATTTCGCGCGACGCGAGAAACGCCGGGGCCCGGCGCACGTCGATCACGATCGGCGCCTGAGAGCTCGCGATCTGGCGCTTCAGGTCAACGGCCGAGATCGAATTCATGGCTGCACGTGATCAGCTTCAGGTTATAGCGCACGTCATCCCTCCTCAGTCGATTTTCAGGGCCATCCGCGCCAGCCGCCGGCCGAGATCGGCACACGGCCCGACGCGCACATGGGTCGCGCGCTGCGCCGGCGGCGAGCGCCTCAGGTCCGCGGTGCCGATCTTCGTCGCGCCTTTCAGCGCCAGGTCCACCTTCCAGGCGGAGCGCTGCGTGTCGCTGTAGGCGATGAAGGCCATCTGCTCCGCCGAGTAGACCAGCGCGGCGAAGCCCACGTCCTTGTCGCTGTCGGCATCGAGGGCGAGAGAGTGCACGGTCACGGCGAGGGTTTGGGGGTCGACGCGCCAGAGCATCGGCACGACATTGCTCGTGACCAGCACCTCGCCTTTCGGCCCGATGGCGAGATCGGGCGGGCAGTGCGGCGCGTCAGCCCAGATCCAGCCCGGCAGCGCGATCGCCCTGCGCTCATCCTCGGCGCTGCGCAGCACGACTCCCTCGCGCGTGAGCCACCAGGACCGCAAGCGTGCCTCGTCGACCTGGTAGCGGATCATCGAAGAAGTCTCGGACGGGGTATCGGCGTTGCAGGCGGGAAGGCCGGCGAACAGGGCGGCGGCCAGGATTGCGGCAGTGGCGGTTCTCATACACGTACTCCTTCCCCGGAGGGTCTGGAGCAGCGCTTGAGACGAGGGGTCTTGGAGACCGGGTGTCTGCTTTGACCCGGCTAGGGCTCGGCCCTACATGCCCTGCACGCTATTCCCCGACCCGTGCGGCGTCAATGGTTCTTCGTATCTTTTGTCACTAGTCCGTGATACATATAACAGGCATGGAAAGCTTCAATACCCTGGTGCTGAGCCTGCCGACGCGCAACTCCACCTTGCGCATGCGCCTGTGGCGCGCGCTGAGGGAATCGGGCTGCGGCGCGGTTCGCGACGGCGTCTACGTCCTGCCCGCCGCCGCCGACGGCGCGGCGCTCGCGCGGCTGGAATCCGACATCCGCGCGAACGGCGGCTTCGCCCTGACGGCGGAGCTCAAGCCGCGCACGGCGGAGCAGCTCGCCAGCCTCCGAAAGCTGTTCGACCGCACCGCCGAGTACGGCCCGCTGGTCGAAAGAATCAGCGCGGCAAGAAGCTCGCTCTCCCGCCTCGGCTCACGCCGCGCCCAGACCGAGATCCGCCGGCTCGAGCGGGCCATGGGCAGGCTGGTGCAGATCGATTTCTTCCCCGGCGAGGCGAAAACCCAGGCAGCGACCGCCCTCGCCGGCCTGAAGAGCGCCTACGCCGCCCTGTATGCCGGAGGCGAGCCACGTACCTCGAAGCGAGGCTTGCGCCAGCTCGATCCGTCGCGCTACCAGAAGCGCCTATGGGCGACGCGCAAAGCGCCGTGGGTCGACCGGCTCGCGAGCGCCTGGCTCATCAAGCGCTTCATCGACCGCGAGGCCCGCTTCGCCTGGATCGCGCGGCCGAGCGAATGCCCGAAGAACGCCATCGGCTTCGATTTCGATGGCGCCGACTTCACCCACGTCAAGAACCGCGTCACCTTCGAGGTACTGGCGGCGAGCTTCGGGCTGGATCGCGACCCCGGGGTCGCCTCGATCGGCGCGGCCGTGCACTTCCTCGATGTCGGCGGCATTCCCGCTCCGGATGCCAAGGGGCTCGAGACGATGCTGAAGGGCGCGCGCGAAAAAGCCCGCAGCGACGACGCGTTGCTCGCCGAGGCGATGCGCGTGCTCGACCTGCTGTATTCCGGCCTTACACGGTAAACTCGCCGCTTTTCCAATCGGCGGGAGAAGACAAGTGGCGGATCTGAAGATCCTCGGGATCAGCGGCAGCCTGCGCAGGAACTCGTACAACACCGCGGCGCTCAGGGTATGCGAGGAGCTGATGCCGGCGGGAATGAAGATGACGTACGCGCGCATCGACGACATCCCGCTCTTCAACCAGGACGTGTTCGACGCCGGCATCCCCGAGCCGGCGAAGCGCTTTCGCGCCGAGGTGGCGGCCGCCGACGGCCTGCTGATCGCCAGCCCCGAGTACAACTTCTCGCTCACCGCTGCGCTCAAGAACGCCATCGACTGGGGCTCGCGTCCGCCGAACCAGGTGTTCCAGGACAAGCCCGTCGCGGTGTTCTCGGCGACACAGGGCCCGCTGGGCGGGCCGCGCAATCAGTACGACGTGCGGCGCATCCTCACGCAGCTCTGGGGGCACGTGCTGCCGCGGCCGGAGGTGTTCATCGGCGCCGCGCATACCAAGTTCGACGCCAACGGCAAGCTCACCGACGAGGCCACGCGCAAGTTCCTCGCCGACCTGGTGGTCGGCTTCAAGGCGTGGATCGAGCGGATGCAGGTGAAGAAGTAGCGAGCGAGAAGTAGAGGTCCGAGAGATCGGGCCGCCGCGCGAGGCTGTCGGTGCTGTCCTCGAGCACCACGCGGCCCTTGATCAGCACGTAGGCGCGCCGCGCGAAGCCGAGCGCGATGTCGAGCTTCTGCTCGACCATCAGGATGGTGAGGCCGCTTGCCTGCAGCTTGGTCAGCGCATTGCGGATCTCGACTACCACGAGCGGCGCGAGGCCCAGGAACGGCTCGTCCAGCAGCAGCAGCCGCGGCGCGCTCATCAGGGCGCGGCCGATGGCGAGCATCTGCTGCTCGCCGCCGGACAGCGTGCCGGCCGGCTGGCGCCTGCGCTCCGCCAGCCGCGGAAACAGGCCGTACACGTATGCATAGCGCTCCGCGATGTCGCCTTGCAGCCGCACTGCGCCCAGCCGCAGGTTGTCTTCTACGGAGAAAGGTGCGAACACCAGGCGTCCTTCCGGGACCAGCGCCACGCCGCGGGCGACGATCGCGTGGCTCGCCTCGCCGATGAGATCGCGCTCGTCGAAAATGATCTTCCCGGACCGCCTTCCGATCGTACCCGTGATGGCCGCCATCACGGTCGACTTGCCCGCGCCGTTCGGCCCGAGCAGCGCGACCGTCTCGCCCTTCTCCACGTGCAGATTCACGCCCTGCAGCACGGGGGCCGGGCCATAGCTCGCCGCGAGGTCAGCGAGCCGAAGCATCGCCAAGGTAGGCCTCCATCACCGCCGGGTTGGCGCGGATCTGGTCCGGCAGCCCGTCGGCGATCTTCGCGCCGAAGTTGAGCACCACCACGCGCTGCGCGAGCGGCAGGAGGAAGTGCATGTCGTGCTCGATCAGCAGCACCGCGATGCCCCGCGCGGCGATGCCGCGGATGATCTCGGCCAGGCGCGCGCTCTCCGCCGGGGTAAGGCCGGCTGCCGGCTCGTCGAAGAGAATCAGGCGCGGCTCGCCGGCCAGGGCGCGCGCGATCTCCAGGAGCCGCCCCTGCCCGAACGAAAGCGTGGTGACATCGGCTCCAGAGAGCTCGCCGAGCCCGACGAATTGCACCAGCTCCTCGGCCTTGCGCCGGCGCTCGGCCTCCTCGCGCAGCGACCGGCCGAACACCACCGACCACAGGCCCGCCGCGAAGCGCGTATGCGCGCCGACCATCACGTTGTCGAGCACCGGCATGCCGGCGAAGGGCTTGTTGTGCTGGAAGGTGCGCATGACCCCGCGCGCGGCGATGCGATGCGGCGGCAGCCCGAGGATCGGCTCGCCGGCGAAGCGCACCTGCCCGCTGGTGGCCGGAAACGTGCCGGCGATCAGGTTGAACGTGGTGCTCTTGCCGGCGCCGTTCGGCCCGATCATGCCGAGGATCTCGCCTTCGCGCACCTCGAAGTCGAGCCCGCTCACGGCGGTGAGGCCGCCGAAGCGCTTGGTCAGCTTC
>DASSPL010000439.1:0-2864 GCA_035699685.1 Burkholderiales bacterium
TGGCTCCACGACAAGGGCGTGCCCGTGGTGGTGGACGGCGAGCTGAACGGCTTCATCGGGTCCTGCCTCGACATCACCGACCGCATGCTCGCGGAGAAGGCAGCGCGCAAGCGCGAGGAGGATTTCAAGACCCTCGCCGAGGGCATCCCCGACGTGATCGTGCGGCTCGACCGGGCGACGCGCTGCGCCTATGCCAACCCCGCCGCGATGCAGGCGTTCGGGATCGGCGCGGACGGCCTCATCGGCCGGCGCCTCGATGACACCGCCCTGCCCGAGACCATCGCGACGGCGCTTGCGGCCGCGGCCGAGGGGGCGTTCGCCAGCGGCAAGGAGCAGTCGTTCCGTTTCCAGGGCGGGCCCGAGCAGCAGCGCCGGCACTTCGACGGCCGCGCCATCCCGGAGCGCGATGCCGAGGGCACCCTCGAAGCGGTGCTGGCCATCGCCTACGACGTCACCGCGCGCGAGCTCGAGGACGAGAAGCGCGCCGAGCTGCTGGAACGCGAGCGCATGGCGCGCGCCGCCGCCGAGTCCGCGGCGCTCGCCCGCGACCAGTTTCTCGCCATCGTCTCCCACGAGCTGCGCTCGCCGCTCAACGGCATCAAGAGCTGGACGCACGTGCTGCAGAGCCAGTTGCGCGACGCCGACCCGACGGTGATCCGGGCGATCAACGGCATCATGATCGGCGTCGAGCACCAGGTGCGCCTGATCGAGGACCTGCTCGACGTGACGCGCGCCATGAGCGGCAACCTGGGGCTCGCCAAGCAGGCGATGGCGCTCCTGCCGGTGCTGGCCGAGGCGGTCGAGAGCCTGCGGGCCTCGGCACTCGAGAAGGGACTGCACATCGTCACCGACTACGGCATCGGCGATCGCGAGATCCACGGCGACGCGGATCGCGTGCGCCAGATCTTCGTGAACCTGATCTCCAACGCGATCAAGTTCACTCCGGCCGGCGGCACCATCACGGTGAGCGCGGGGACCGACGGCGCCATGGCGCGCGTGGAGATCAGCGATACCGGCGCCGGGATCCCGCCGGAATTCCTGCCGTACCTTTTCGATCCCTTCCGCCAGGCCGACCAGGGGTCGAGCCGGCGCAGCCAGGAGGGCCTGGGACTGGGCCTCGCGCTGGTGCAGCGCCTGGCCGAGCTGCACGGCGGCTATGCGACGTGCGAGAGCGCGGGTGTGAATCGCGGCTCGACCTTCCGCGTGTACCTGCCGCTGCTGAGCGGTACCGGGCGGCGCGTGGCGGTGGAGCGTGCGGGCGGCGCATCGCACTCCACCCTGCCCTCGCTTTCCGGCATCCGCGTGCTGCTGATCGACGACCAGCGCGAGGCGCGCGAATCGCTCGCCACGCTGCTGACCCAAGCCGGCGCCGGCGTGACCGCCGCCGCCTCGTGCCAGGAGGCGCTCGCGCACCTGGCGGTCGGCGAGGAGCACGAGCAGCCCCAGGTGATCGTGTGCGACATCGCCATGCCCGGCGAGGACGGCTACGCGACCCTGAAGCGCATCCGCGCCTGGGAGGCGTCGCGGGGCGGGACTCGCGGCAAGCGCCCGGCGGTGGCCCTGTCGGCTTACGCGCAGCGCGAGGACCGCATGCGGGCGCTGGCCGAAGGCTTCCAGATGCACCTCACCAAGCCGGTGGCGCCGGCGGAGCTGATCACCGTGCTGTCGAGCGTCGTGCGCGGCATGCGGATATAGGGCGCGGCGGCGCTGTCACACCTTCTCCAACCGAGAAGGAGACCGCGATGAGCAAGCGCAAGGATGCACAGCCCGACATCGACGAGGGCAAGAGCGCCAGCGAGGATCGCCCGGACCGTGCCCCGGATCCGGACACCATGGAAGGCCCCGGCGGCCGCCACGAGACCAAGGGCGAGGAGGACGCGCGCAACAAGACCACGCGCCGCGGCGAGCGCTGAGCGCCCTCAGGCGCCGGCGGCGCCCTCGGCCCTGAGCGTGGCCAGGCCTTCGGTGGCGCGCTGCTCGTGCAGCAGCGTCACCGCCTCGTCGGGCTGCGCCATGGCGCAATCCGTCGATACCGCGTAGTCGTGGCGGAAGGGCTCGACGATGCCGCTCAAGGCATCGCCGTCGGCGCGAATGGTGATCTTGGGCATGGTCCACTGCACCGTGCCGAAGATGGTCGCGAAGGCGACCTCGCTCGCGTCGCGCCCGGTGCCGATCCGCAGCAGGCCCATGCGCGGCGAGATGCCGGAGGGGTCGAAGACGTACCAGCGATCGCCGAGGTACGCCTCCACGTAGCAGTGGAAATCCGTGGGACCCAGGGCGGGATCGGCGCCGTAGTCGATCGCCGTGGCCAGCCGCGCCGGTATGTTGAGGGCCCGGCAGATGCTGATCATCAGGTGCGCGAAGTCGCGGCAGACGCCGGTGCCGCACTCGTACGTGTCCAGCGCCGAAGTGCCCGGATGGCTCGAGCCGATCTCGAACTTGGTGCGCGACTGCACCCACTGCCGGATCGCCTCGACGCGCTGGTAGCCCGGGGCCATCGTGCCGAACTCGGCGCGCGCCACGTCCATCAGCCGGTCAGACTGGCAATAGCGGCTCGGGTAGACGTACTGCAGCACCGAGGCCGGCAGCTCCGCGATCGGCGTCTCGCGCAGGTCGGCGGGCAGCGCGAAGTGGTGCACGAGGTCCACGATCGCGTCGTATTTCACCTGGAAAGGCCCCGGCTCGGCGTGCATCCGCAGGTGGCGGTTCGCCGGATGGCCGTGCAGCTCCTCCGCGACCTCGCGCTCGGGCTGCGTCGTGAGGCACTCCCAGGTCACGCGCTGGTACGGCGTGTTGGTCGGCTGGATGATGAAGATGAAATCGCTCGGCGCGAGGACGGTGTAGTCGAGCGTGATCGACAGGTC
>DASSPL010000440.1:0-7071 GCA_035699685.1 Burkholderiales bacterium
AGTCGCGACGTACAACGTCAACGGCGTCAACGGCCGCCTGCCGCGCCTGCGCGAGTGGCTCGCGGAGACCGACCCCGACGTCGCCTGCCTGCAGGAGATCAAGACCACCGACGAGAAGTGTCCGGCGCGCGTGCTCGAGGACGCAGGCTACGCCTCGATCTGGCACGGCCAGCGCTCGCACCACGGCGTCGCGATCCTCGCGAAGGGCGAGCCGCCGGCCGAGGTCCGCCGCGGGCTGCCGGGCGATGACCTGGACCGGCAGGCGCGCTATCTCGAGGCGCGCGTGAAGGGACTCGTCGTCGCCTCGGTGTACCTGCCGAACGGCAACCCGCAGCCCGGGCCGAAGTTCGACTACAAGCTGGCGTGGTTCGAGCGCTTCAACGCGCATGCGCGCACGTTGATGGAGTCCGGAGAGCCGGTCGTGCTGGCGGGCGACCTCAACGTCGTGCCGACGAAGGCCGACATCTACAACGAATGGCTATGGCGCGAGGACGCCGTCGTGCAACCGGAGACGCGCGCCGCGTTCCAGCGGCTTCTCGCGCAGGGCTGGATCGATACCACGCGGCATTTCCATCCCGCCGAGCGCGTCTACACGTTCTGGGTGAACGACGCCGCGTTCCGCCGCAACGCCGGCTTCCGCATGGACTTCCTGATGATCACGCCGCAGCTCCTGCCGCGCCTGGCCGCCACCGGCGTCGACCGCGAGCATCGCGGCCGGGAAAAGCCGAGCGACCACGCTCCCGTCTGGATCGAGCTAGCTTGAGCCGGGCTTGCGGAAGACCGCGCCGTAGCTCCCGAGGGGCCCGCGGCCCGGCCAGTCGGTGTGCAGCCGCAGCAGCTGGAAGCCGCTCGCCGTGACTTCATTGACGACGAGCTGCGATGCGACGCCGAAGCTGCTTCGCTCCGGCAGGAAGAACGGCGGCGGAAAGTCGATCACCGCGAGGACACCGCCCGGGCGCAGCGCGTGCAGCAGGCTGGCATTGATCTTCTCCGGCCCCTCCAGGTGGTGATACACGCGGCGCAGCACGATGGCATCGCAGCAGCCCGCCGGCAGCCCCGATTCGCACGCTTTGCCTTCGACCAGCGTGACATTGCCCGCCTTGGCGGCCAGCTCGCGCAGCGCGCGCAGCCGGCCTGGATCGATCTCGCTCGAGAACACGCGGCCGCCCGGACCGACGGCCGCAGCGAGGGCAAGCGTCAGCTGTCCCCTGCCGGCGCCGACGTCCGCCACCACCATGCCGGGTCGCAGGGCCAGCGCCTGCGCGAGGCGCGGCATTTCCGGGCCCTGGGCGTTGAAGCCGCCGCCCGGCCAGGTGCACCCCGTGAGCGATAGCGCCAGCGCCAGCACGGCCAGCCTAGAACCAGCGGCGCACATGGGCTTTGTAATCGCGGTAGGCGTCGCCGAAGCGCCGCTCGAGGTACGCCTCCTCGCGAGCGACGATGGCGTAGCGCAGGACGACGACCAGCGGCAGCGCGAGGATCAGCACCCACGGGCTGCGCATCGCCATGCCGATCCCGGCATAGACGAGGCACAGGCCGACATAGATCGGATTGCGGCTCCAGCCATGGATGCCGGTGGTGACCAGCGCCCGCACCGGCCGGTTCGACGGCACCGGAGTGGCTGCGCGGGCGAAATTGCGCACCGCCGCCGCGAAGACGGCGGCGCCGGCCAGGATCAGCCCCGCGCCCGCGGTCCACGAGAACATTTCCGGAAACCCGACCGGCAGGGGCTGCACGCGGTCCAGCACCAGACCGGCCGCCAGGCAGCCGAGGTACAGCAAGGGCGGGCGGCCGAGCAGCCCGGTGACCGCGGTGTCGGTATGATTCACGCAATGACAACCAGGGTGTCATCCTAGACTTTGACAACAAAGGTGTCAAGTGGCCGCGGCAAGGGCGAGGCGCTCGCCGAGCTGATGCTCGAGGTGGCGCAGTTCTTCTTCCGGCTGCGCGCCGTCGGCCAGAAGACCGGACTCATCACCGTGTGGGGCGGGGGCGCCTACGGCTTCATGCGCAGCCTGGCGCTGCTCGGGCCCCTGACGGTGCCGCAGATCGCCGAAATGCGCCCCACCAGCCGGCAGCGCATGCAGCGCCTGGCGGACGAGCTCGCGGCGCAGGGCCTGGTGGAGTTCGTCGACAACCCCAGCCATCGCCGCTCGAAGCTCGTGCGCCTCACGCGCAAGGGCGACGCGCGCTATCGGGAATGGAGCGCGCAGTTCCTGGCGATCGCGTCCACCATGGGCGCCGGCCTGAGCGAGGCCGAGATCCGCAGGACCACCGCGATCCTGCGGCGGCTCAGCGAAGAAGCGAAGGGCGGCGATGCGCCGCCGGCGGCCTAGCTCAGCGGAACTCGCCGCCGGACGAGTTGAAGATCTCGCGCTCCAGCGAATGTCGTGCTCACCGCTCCTCCACCTCGGAGCGGCGCGGCCGCGCGATCGTCGCGCCGGGCCACAGGTCGAAGCGGCTGCGCGCATACGACGGCGGCAGGTCGAGCTTCACGCCATAGCGCTCGGCGGCGTGCCAGACCCAGCGCGGGTTGTCGAGGAAGGCTCGCGCCAGCGCCACCATGTCGGCCTTGCCGGAACCGATGATGTCGTTGGCCTGCTCCGCGTCGGCGATCATGCCGACCGCCCGCACCTTGATGTCGACCGCGCGCTTCACGCGCTCGGCGAAAGGCACCTGGTAACCGGCGACGACCGGCGGCAGCTTCTGGTTCGCGACCAGCGAGCCGCTCGACACGCACACATAGTCGAAGCCGAGGCGCTTCAGCTCCTTCGCATAGGCCACCGCGTCGTCGGGACCGAGCCCGCCGTCGGCATAGTCGTGCGCGCTGATGCGCGCGCCGAGCGCGCGCTCCTTCGGCCACGTCTCGCGCACCGCGGCGGCCACCTCGAGCGGGAACCGGGAGCGGTTGCGCCCGTAATCGTCCTGCCGGCGGTTGGAGAGGGGCGACAGGAACTGGTGCAGCAGGTAGCCGTGCGCCGAATGCAGCTCGAGCACGTCGAAGCCGATGCGCTTCGCCCTCATGGCCGACGAGACAAAGGCCTCGAGCGTGGCGCGAAGGTCGTCGGCGGTCATCTCGTGCGGCAGGTGCCAGCCGTCGCCATGGGCGAGCGGCGAAGGCGCCATCGTCGGCCACGGCGACTCGTGCGGGCCGAGCGGACCGCGGCCCTCCCACGGCACCTGCGACGACGCCTTGCGCCCGGCATGGCCGAGCTGGATGCCGATCGGCCCGCCGCGCAGCCGCCGGCAGGCGTCGATCACGCGCCTCATCGACGCTTCGTTGCGCTCGTTGTAGAGGCCGGTGCAGCCGTGCGTGATGCGTCCCTCGCGCGTGACGTGGGTCGCCTCGACCATCACCAGGCCGGCGCCGCTGTAGGCGAGGTGGCCGAGGTGGATGAAGTGCCAGTCGTTCATGCAGCCGTCGTCGGCCACGTACTGGCACATCGGCGAGACGGCGATGCGGTTCGGAACCGTGACGCCGCCGAGCTCGAGCGGCGTGAAAAGGGCGGGCGTTTTCAAAGTGGCGTAAGTGTATCTCTCTATAATCGCCGCGATGGAGAAGCCGCCCGTCGTCGCGGTCGCCGTCCGCCGCCCGATCGGGCTGAAGATCTTCGGCATCGCGCTGGCGCTGCTCATCCTCATGACCTGCGTGACGCTGGTCTCGTCGCTGCAGGTGCGGAGGCTGGGCCAGCAGCTCGACTTCCTCGCCGAGCACTACATCCAGCTCGACCAGCTGATGGGCGAGGTGCGCGCCGGCGGCCTGGGCGAGATCATCCTGATGGAGCGCATCCTGCAGAACCGCCCGCGCCTCGGCCTCGCCGCCGCTCGCGCCGAGGCCGCCGAGCGGCACAAGGAAGCCGGCGACTGCGAAGGCGACGCGGTGCGCAAGGCGTCGGCGCGGATCCGGCAGGCGCACCCCGAGGCGCGCGACTGGCAGCTCGTGGTGTACGAGCTGGTCAAGCTCTGCACCGCCGGGCGCATCGCGCGCGCCGAGAAGCTCATCGGCGAGGCGCGCGGCATGGCGCCGGTGCGCGAGGACCCGCAGCAGATCGAGCTCTTCGCCCGGATCGGCGAGAAGGTGGGCGGCGTGCCCGATGCGCGCCAGCGGCTGCACGCCGTGTTCGAGAACTACATCCAGCAGGCCAGCAAGACCGAGGAGCGCGTGCTCTCGGTGATCCGGCTGCAGCTCGAGCAGGACCGCACCGCGGTGGCGCGCGAGATCGCCGACGTGTCGCGCATGATCCACGCCGGCACGCGGTCCTCGGCGGCGCACGCGCGCAAGCTCGAGGAGCGCGTGCAGTGGCTGTCGTGGCTCATCACCCTCGCCGCCTTCGCGCTCGGCCTGCTGTTCGCCGCGTACATCACGCGCAGCCTGGTGAAGCCGGTGCACGACCTCCTCACCGGCACCAAGGCGATCGAGAGCGGCAACCTCGACGTCGAGGTCAAGCTGCAGAGCGCCGACGAGATCGCGCAGCTCGGCGACGCCTTCAACCACATGGTGCGCGAGCTGCGCCAGAAGGAGCGCATCAAGGAGATGTTCGGCAAGTACGTCGACCCGCGCGTGGTGCACGACCTGCTCGAGCGCAAGGAGTTCGCGCAGGGCGGCGAGCGCCGCGTGATGACGGTGTTCTTCTCCGACCTGCAGGGCTTCACCGGCTTCGCCGAGCGCATGACGCCGGGCGCGGTGGTCAAGCTCTTGAACGAGTACTTCGGCATGATGGCCGAGGCGATCCGCGCCGAGCACGGCATCATCGACAAGTACATCGGCGACTCGGTGATGGCGTTCTGGGGGCCGCCGTTCTCCTCCGAGTCCGAGCACGCCGCCCTCGCCTGCTACGCCGCGCTCGAGCAGCAGGCGCGCGTGGCGAGGTTCCAGGCGATGCTGCCCGAGCTCACCGGGCTGCGGAAGGACGTGCCGAAGATCCGCGCCCGCATGGGGCTCGCCACCGGCGAGGTCACCGTCGGCAGCATCGGCTCGGAGGACGCGCGCAGCTACACCGTGGTCGGCGACACGGCGAACCTCGCCTCGCGCCTCGAGGGCACCAACAAGCAGTACGGCACCACCATCCTCATCAACGAGGAGACGCGCACGCTCGCCGGCGAGGCGATCGAGGTGCGCGAAATCGATCTTGTGAGAGTGGTGGGGCGGACGGAGGCCGAGCGCATCTACGAGCTGCTGGGTCGCAAGGGGGCGGTGGCGCCTGAAGTCATGGATTTGAAGCGGGAGTTCGAGGCCGGCCTGCAGCTCTATCGCCAGCGCCGCTGGGACGAGGCGAGGCAGCGGTTCGAGCGCTGCCTCGCGCTCGCGCCGGGCGACGGGCCGTCGAAAGTGTTCCTCCAGCGCCTGCGCGGCACCTTGCCGGCGGCGGACTGGGATGGCTCCTGGACCCTCGACACGAAATAATCAAGCGTCTACTCAATCAAGGAGAACCGCATGCTCATCGTCCGTACGCTAGCCGTGATCGCTGTCCTCGGCGTCGCATCGACCGCCGCCACGCCGGCACACGCGCAAGGCAAAGATGCCAGCGAAAAGCGCCAGGCCAAGCAGGAGCGCGCCATCAAGAAGGGCGAAAGGTCCGGCGCCCTCACCGGCAAGGAGGCCGACCGCCTCGAGAAGCGGCAGGACCGCGTCGACAAGATGCAGAGCAAGGCGCGCGCGGACGGCAAGGTGACGAAGAAAGAGCGTGCGCGGCTCGACAAGGCGCAGGATCGCGAAGCAGCGCGCATCCAGCGCGAGCGCAGCGACAAGCAGACCGCGAAGTAAGCGTCGGTCCCTGCTACGCCCTGGCGCGGCGACGCTTCGCTGCCTTACGCCGCACCGGCTTCGCGGGCAGCTGGTCCCTGCCGGCCCGGGGGACGAACGTATCGCGGGCGACCCGGCCGATTTCGGCGGTCGCCCTGCCCTCCACCCGGGCGGTGATGATGCCGCCGACGACGGGCAGCGCCCGGCCTAGCCTGCCGCCGCGGAACCTCGACAGCAGGCGCGCCCGAACCCGCCTGTTGATCGCGGCGCGCACGCTGCGCGAGATGCTCGATACCGCGGCGGCGGTCATCCTGCCGCCAAGCACCACCCCGAGCTTGCCGAGCATCTGCTCCGGCTTCTCGCCGGCGACGCAGGCATAGACCAGCGCGCGCACCCTGTCGTCGCGCAGGTCGAGGCCGCCCATGCGCGCCAGGGCGGCCGCCATCCGCACCTGGATGAAGAGCACGATGACGAAGCTGGCCGGCAACGTCAGCGGGACCGCGATCCCGCCCATGCTGCTGACGAAACCTGTGAGCGCTGCTTTGGTCGTCTGCCGGCGGATCAGGCGGTCGGCCTGCTGGCGCGGCGTTCCTTTCGTCGCCAGGAATTCGCGCGCCAGCGCCTCGGCCGACTCGAAGCCTTTCAGGCCGTCGAGCGAGCTCGCGTAGGCCCAATCCATGGCCTTCATCACGATGCCCTGCGAGGGTCGCCTGGCCACTCTACGGCGCCGCGACGACAATGCCGCGCTCCTTGAAAGCCTGGCGCAGCGCCTTCGCAAAGGGCACTGCCCCGGGCTGGTCGCCGTGGATGCACAGCGTATCGGCCGCCACCGGCACGCGCTTGCCGGAGAGGCTGGTGACGTAGCCCTCCTCGATCATCGCCAGCGCCTGCTGCACCGACTTTTCGGCGTCCTCGATCATGCCGCCCGGCTTGTCGCGCGGCGCGAGGGTGCCTTCGTCGGTGTAGCCGCGGTCGGCGAACACCTCGGCGCAGACCGGCACGCCGGCCCGGCGCGCGATCTGGAAATTGAGACTGTTGGAGAGGACGTAGAGCATGGCGCCCAGGTCCTTCGCCGCGCGCACCATCGCGTCCGACAGACCCTCGTCGTTCGCCGCCATGTTGTACAGCGCGCCGTGGCACTTGACGTGGTGCAGCTTCGATCCCGCCGCTCGCGCGAATGCTTCCACCGCGCCCGCCTGGTAGACGACCAGGTCGTACATCTCCTGCGGCGAGATGCGCATCACCCGGCGGCCGAAGCCCATGATGTCCGGCAGCGACGGATGCGCGCCGATCGCCACGCCGTGGTCCACCGCCAGCTTGACGGTCTT
>DASSPL010000441.1:0-3201 GCA_035699685.1 Burkholderiales bacterium
TCGGGCTGGCCGATGCAGAAGCTGATGATGTCCTTGCCCTGTCGGGCGAGCGCGTTCACCTCGGCGAGCACGACGAACGCGTTCTCGGTGCCGAGGCTCTCGGCGCGGCGGGAGATAGTGGGCATGCGCGGCGGCTCGTCAAAAATCCGTATTATGCCGCCCCATGCTCGTCAACTGCGTCGCGTACCAGGAAGGCCGCAAACTCGCCGACATCGACAAGCGCGAGGTCAGCGAATACCTGGCGCGCCCCGGCTGCTTCGTCTGGGTGGCGCTGCGCGACGCGACCGACGACGAGCTGTCCGAGATGCAGGAGGAGTTCGACCTGCACCCGCTGGCCGTCGAGGACGCCCGGCACGGCCACCAGCGGCCCAAGATCGAGGAATACGGCGACATGCTGTTCGTCGTGCTGCAGACCATCGAGGTGATGGGCGACGAGCTGAAGCTCGGCGAGGTCGACATCTTCGTCGGCCGCAACTACGTGCTGTCGGTGCGCCAGAGGAGCGAGCAGGGGTTCCTCGGCGTGCGCTCGCGCGCCGAGCGCGAGCCCGAGCTCCTCAAGAACGGCTCGGGGTACGTGCTGTACGCCCTGATGGACGCGGTGGTCGACCGCTATTTCCCGGTGCTCGACGCGGTCGAGACCGAGCTCGAGCGCCTGGAGGAGCAGCTGTTCACCGGCATCGACCCGCGGCGCAGCATCGAGGCCCTCTACTACGTCAAGCAGAAGCTGACGACGCTCAAGCATGCCACCTCCCCGCTGCTGGAGCTCACCGGCAAGCTGTTCGGCGGGCGCGTACCGACCGTCTGCGCCGGCCTCGGCGAATATTTCCGCGACATCCACGACCACGTCATCCGCCTGAACCTGTCGATCGATGCGGCGCGCGATACCGTCGCCACGGCGATCCAGGTCAACCTGGCCATGATCACCATCGGCGAGAGCGAGGTCACCAAGCGCCTCGCCGCCTACGCCGCGCTGGTGGCCGTGCCGACCATGATCGCCGGAATCTACGGCATGAACTTCGACTTCATGCCGGAGCTCAAGTGGACCTACGGCTATCCGTTCACCATCGCCTTGATGGCGGCGATCGACGCGTGGCTCTTCTGGCGCTTCCGCCGCGCCGGCTGGCTCTAGAACTCCGCGCGCACCACGTCCCAGGGCACCGAGACGCGCCCGTCGGCGGCGCGCTCGATGAGGCCGATTTCCACCAGCCGCGTGACGTCGGTGTGCACGTTCTTGTAATCCCGCCCGATCCTCTTCGACAGCTCGTAGATCGATAGCGGCCCCGCTTCCCTCAGCCTATCCAGGAGGTCCCAGCGCGCGGGGGTAAGCGTCTTCAGGAGCAGCGGCAGGTCCGCCACCGACAGGATGTGCAGGCTCCTGCGCCCCTCGGTGCGCCGGTTCCACGCCGCCTCGAAGCGGTCGAGGGCGTCGCGCACGTCGCCCACGCGCAGCTCGAGCACCCTAGCCAAGGGAGGCGACGTCCTGCTCGAAGTCGTAGCGCAGCTGCTCGACCGAGCGGAACCGGTACGGCAGACTCTGCCCGCGCACGCGCCGCCGCCCGGGCTCATAGACCACCGCGTCGCCATAGCTCAGGCGGTAGTCGGAGACGTCGCTGAACCGGATGCGCACCAGCGCGCCGCGGAGCACCACGGTCTCGGCAAGCATATATGGTTTATAACACCATAATGGAGGTGCCGTAAAATGCGTCGATGAAGGACTTTTTCAACCCCTATTCGCACGGTTTCGTGCGCCTGGCCGTGGCCACCCCGCTGGTGCGGGTCGGCGACCCCGAATACAACGTCACCGCCACGATCGAGCTGATGGAGCGCGCCGCGCGCGACAAGGTCGTGCTGGTGGTGTTTCCGGAGCTCGGGCTTTCGGCGTACACCTGCGACGATCTTTTCCACCAGCAGGCGCTGATCGACGCCGCCGCCGCCGGGCTCGCCAGGCTGCTGCAGAAGACGCGCAACCTGCGTGTCGCCGCGCTGGTCGGCCTGCCGGTGGCGCTCGATGGCCGGCTCTATAACTGCGCCGCGCTGGTCGCGCAGGGCCGCCTCCTCGGCGTCGTGCCCAAGACCTACCTGCCGAACTACCGCGAGTTCTACGAAGGGCGGCAGTTCACGGCGGGCGATGCCGCGCCGCACACCGAGATCCGGCTGGCCGGCCAGTCGGCGCCGTTCGGCACCGGGCTCCTCTTCCGCCATGCCGAGCAGCGCGATTTCGTGCTGCATGTCGAGATCTGCGAAGACCTGTGGGTGCCTGCCCCGCCGTCCTCCTACGCGGCGCTCGCCGGCGCCACGGTGACCGCCAACCTTTCGGCGTCGAACATCGTCGTCGGCAAGGAGGGCTACCGCCACCAGCTGGTCGGCAACCAGTCGGCGCGCTGCATCAGCGCCTACCTTTACAGCGCGGCGGGCCAGGGCGAGTCGACCACCGATCTCGCCTGGGACGGCCACGCCCTCATCTACGAGAACGGCACCCTGCTCGGCGAGTCGCGCCGTTTCCTCTCCGAGCCGCAGATCGCCTTCGCCGACGTCGATCTGGGACGGCTGCAGGCCGACCGCATGCGGCAGAACACCTTCGGCGGGGCGGCGCTCAGGCACCGCGCCGAGATCGAGCGCTTCCGCAGCATCGAGTTTTCGCTGCCGCTGCCGGCCGGCAGGCTGGCGCTCGCGCGGCGGCTGGAGAAGCTGCCGTACGTGCCGAGCGACGCCGCGAACCGCGACCAGCGCTGCGAGGAGGTCTATCGCATCCAGGTGAACGGCCTCACCACGCGCATGCGCGCCACCGGCTCGCAGAAGCTGATCATCGGCGTTTCCGGCGGCCTCGACTCGACGCAGGCGTTGATCGTGTGCGCGCGCGCCATGGACGAGCTCAAGCTTCCCCGGCGCAACATCCTCGCGTACACGATGCCCGGCTTCGCCACCAGCACGCGCACGCGCAACCAGGCCTGGCAGCTGATGCGCGCCGTCGGCGCCACCGCCGAGGAGATCGACATCCGGCCCTCGTGCATGCAGATGCTCAAGGACATCGATCACCCGTTCGCCAAGGGCAAGAAGGTGTACGACATCGCCTTCGAGAACGTGCAGGCCGGCGAGCGCACCAGCCATCTCTTCCGCCTCGCCAACCGCCACGGCGGCTTCGTCGTCGGCACCGGCGACCTGTCGGAGCTCGCGCTCGGCTGGGCCACGTACGGCGTCGGC
>DASSPL010000442.1:0-15103 GCA_035699685.1 Burkholderiales bacterium
AACCCGTGGGAGGACTTCGCCCGCGAGTACAAGAAGGGCGACAAGGTCAAGGGCCAGATCAAGTCGATCACCGACTTCGGCGTGTTCGTCGGCCTGCCCGGCGGCATCGACGGCCTGGTGCACCTGTCGGACCTGTCCTGGAACGCCGCCGGCGAGGAGGCGGTCAAGAACTTCAAGAAGGCCGAGGAAGTCGAGGCGGTGGTGCTGTCGATCGACGTCGAGCGCGAGCGCATCTCGCTCGGCGTGAAGCAGCTCGAGGGCGACCCGTTCACCAACTTCATCGCCAGCCACGAGAAGAACAGCGTGGTCACCGGCACCGTGCGGGGCGTGGACGCCAAGGGCGCGGTGGTCGACATCGGCGGCGTCGAGGGCTACCTGCGCGCTTCCGAGTTCGCGCGCGACCGCGTCGACGATCTCACCAAGCACCTGAAGGAAGGCGACACGGTGCAGGCGATGATCATCAACGTCGACCGCAAGAACCGCTCGATCAACCTGTCGGTGAAGGCCAAGGACCTGTCGGAAGAGAGCGAGGCGATGAAGCAGCTGCGCACCGAGAACGCCGCGGCGAGCGCGGGCGCGACCAACCTGGGCGCGCTGCTGCGCGCGAAGCTCGACAAGGGCGGCTCCAACCCGGAGAAATAACCGGGCGCACCGCCAAGGGGAGGGATGGCTGGCATGACCAAGTCGGAACTGATCGCGCGCCTAGCCCAGCGCTACCCGCAGCTGGTGGCGAAGGACGCCGAGTACGCGGTGAAGATGATCCTCGATGCGATGACGCAGAGCCTGCTCAGCGGCCACCGCATCGAGATCCGCGGCTTCGGCAGCTTCGGGCTCAACTACCGGCCGCCGCGCACCGGCCGCAATCCCAAGTCCGGCGAGAAGGTGCACGTGCCGGAGAAGTACGTGCCGCACTTCAAGGCCGGCAAGGAACTGCGCGAGCGCGTCGACGGCGTCGCCGAGCAGGACGCCGCGGCCCCGCAGGAGCGCGCGTCACAACCGGTTAGGTAATAGCTCGGGTGCGCATCGTCACCTGGGCGATCCGCTTCATCGTTTTCGTCCTGCTGATCGCGTTCGCCGCCAAGAACGTCGAGCCGGTCACGCTGCGCTTCTATTTCGACCTCGCCCTGCAGGCGCCGCTGGTCGTGCTGCTGCTCGTGTTCTTCGCCGCCGGGGCGTTCTTCGGCGTGCTGGCGCTGCTCGGCACGCTGCTTCGCCAGCGCCGCGAGCTCGCGCTCCTGAGGAAGCGCGTGCCGCCCGAGGAGCCGGCGCCGCCGCCGGTGCTCTAGATGGTCGAATTCGAATACTGGTGGCTGCTCGGGCTGCCGCTGTTCTTCGGCCTCGGCTGGATGGCGGCGCGCGTCGACATCAAGCAGATCGTCACCGAGTCGCGCGCGCTGCCGCGCTCGTACTTCAAGGGGCTCAACTTCCTGCTGAACGAGCAGCCGGACAAGGCGATCGAGGCGTTCATCGAGGTGGTGAAGGTCGACCCCGAGACGGTCGAGCTGCACTTCGCGCTGGGCAGTCTCTTCCGCCGGCGCGGCGAGTACGACCGCGCCATCCGCATGCACCAGAACCTGCTCGACCGCGCCGACCTGCCGCAGGACCAGCGCGTGATCGCGCTCGCCGAGCTCGGCCAGGACTACCTGAAGGCCGGCATCCTCGATCGCGCCGAGGAAGTGTTCAAGAAGCTGGAGTCCAGTCCGCAGGCGACCATGGCGCGCACGCACCTGCTCGAGATCTACGAGCAGGAAAAGGACTGGAAGCGCGCCATCGACATGACCCGCGAGGTGGAAGCCGACCCGCGCGAGCTGGCGCAGTACTACTGCGAGCTCGCCGCCTCGGAGGCGGCGCAGTCGCGGCCCGACGCCGCCCGCAAGCACCTCGAGGCGGCGCTCGATGCGAACCGCAAGTGCGTGCGGGCCAGCCTGCAGCTCGGCGACCTCGAGAGGAACGAGGGAAAGCTCGAGCGCGCCATCGAGCACTGGAAGCGCATCGAGTCGCAGAACCCCGGCTACCTCGCCCTCGCCGCGCAGCGCCTCTACGAGGTGCACCGCGAGACCGGGCGCGCGGAGGAGGGCCTGCGGCTTCTCGCCAACTACCTCGAGCGCTATCCGTCGCTCGACCTGCTCGACGCCGTCTTCCAGCACACCCTGGAGGCGAAGGGCCACGAGGAGGCGTACAAGCTGGTGCGCGACGAGCTGCGCCGCAATCCGACGCTGCTCGGCCTCGACCGCCTGCTCGAGGCGCAGATCATCGCCGCCGGCTCGCCCGACAAGCGCCGCGACCTCGAGCTGGTCCGCAGCCTGGTGCACGGCCATACCCGGCGCCTTGCGCGCTACCGTTGTGAAACCTGCGGCTTCAAGGCGCGCCAGTTCTACTGGCGCTGCCCCGGCTGCGGCGGCTGGGAGACGTATCCGCCGCGCCGAACCGAGGAATTCGAGCTAACGCCATGAATGTCACTGTCATCGCATGAACGTAACAGTCATAGGTACAGGGTATGTGGGGCTGGTCACCGGCGCCTGCCTGGCCGACGCCGGCAACAGCGTCTTCTGCCTCGACGTGGACGAGAGGAAGATCGAGCGGCTGAATCGCGGCGAGATCCCGATCTTCGAGCCGGGGCTCGAGGCGATCGTGAAGCGGAACGAAGCCGCGGGGCGCCTGCGCTTCTCCACCGACGTGGCGGCGAGCGTCGCGCACGGCGACGTCCAGCTGATCGCGGTCGGCACGCCGCCCGGCGAGGACGGCTCGGCCGACCTGCAGCACGTGCTGGCGGCGGCGCGCGCCATCGGCCGCCACATGGAGGGCTACAAGGTCGTGGTGACCAAGTCCACCGTGCCCGTGGGCACCGCCGACAAGGTGAAGCACGCGATCATCGACGAGCAGAAGAAGCGCGGCCACGGCAGCGACTTCACCGTGGTGTCGAACCCGGAGTTCCTGAAGGAAGGCGCCGCGGTGGAGGACTTCATGCGTCCGGACCGCATCATCGTCGGCTCGGACGACCCGCGCGCCGTCGCCCTGCTGCGCCAGCTCTACGCGCCGTTCCAGAGAAACCGCGAACGGATCATCGTGATGAGCGTGCGCTCGGCGGAGCTGACCAAGTACGCGGCGAACGGCATGCTGGCGACGCGCATCTCGTTCATGAACGAGATCGCCAACCTGGCCGAGGCGATCGGCGCCGACATCGAGGAGGTGCGCCGCGGCATCGGCTCCGACCCGCGCATCGGCTACCAGTTCCTCTACGCCGGCGCCGGCTTCGGCGGCTCCTGCTTCCCCAAGGACGTGAAGGCGCTCAAGCGCACCGCCGACGAGGCCGGCCGGCCGCTGCGTCTCATGAAGGCGGTCGAGGACGTGAACGAGGCGCAGAAGCACGTGCTCGGCTTCAAGATCCGGGAGCGCCTGGGCGAGAAGATCAGGGGCGCGCGCATCGCCGTGTGGGGCCTCGCCTTCAAGGCGAACACCGACGACATGCGCGAGGCGCCGAGCCTTGCGCTGATCGACGACCTGGTGAAGGCCGGGGCGCGCGTGCGCGCCTATGACCCGGCGGCGGGCGAGGAGGCGAGGAAGATCTTCGCCGGCAGCCGCGACGTGACCATCGCGAAGAGCCCGATGGAGGCGCTTGAAGGCGCCGATGCGCTGGCCATCGTCACCGAATGGCAGGAATTCAGGAGCCCCGACTTCGCCGCGATCCGGAAGGCGCTCAAGACGCCGGCGATCTTCGACGGCCGCAACCTCTACGATCCTGCGGCCTTGCGAGCGCAGGGCCTCGAGTACT
The DNA here is from genome assembly GCA_035699685.1 of Burkholderiales bacterium. Classification (GTDB taxonomy): domain Bacteria; phylum Pseudomonadota; class Gammaproteobacteria; order Burkholderiales; family SG8-39; genus SCGC-AG-212-J23. The sequence continues at coordinate 3,773 of DASSPL010000442.1, forward strand.
ACCCGATCGGACGCAAGCAGTGAAATCGCCCGACACGTCCAGGGCGCGCGTGCTGGTGGTCGGCGACGTGATGCTCGACCGCTACTGGTACGGCGACGTGTCGCGCATCTCGCCCGAGGCGCCCGTGCCGGTGGTCCTCGTCAACGAGCAGCGCGAGGACCTGCGGCTCGGCGGCGCGGCCAACGTGGCGCACAACTGCGCCGCGCTGCGGGCGAGCACGCGCCTTCTTTCCGTGGTGGGCAACGACGACGCCGGCCGCCAGCTGGAAAAGCTGCTGCGCAAGCAGGGCGTGGAGGCCCAGCTGCACCGCGACCGCTCCATCCGCACCACCGAAAAGCTGCGCGTCATCGGGCGCCAGCAGCAGCTCCTGCGCATGGACTTCGAGCGCGCGCCGTCGCGCGAGGTGCTCGCCTCGAAGCTCACGCAGTACCGGGCTGCGCTGCCGGAATGCGACGTCGTCATACTGTCGGACTACGGCAAGGGCGGCATGACGCACATCGGCCAGATGATCCGGCTCGCGCGCCGCGCGAAGAAGCGCGTGCTGGTCGATCCCAAGGGCGACGACTACAGCCGCTACAAGGGCGCCTCCGTCATCACCCCCAACCGCGCGGAGCTGCGCGAGGTGGTCGGCACCTGGCAGGACGACGCCGACATGGCGAAGCGCGCCGAAGCGCTGCGGCGCAAGCTCGGGCTGGAGGCGCTGCTCGTGACGCGCGGCGAGGAGGGGATGACCCTGTTCCGCGCCGGACGCAAGCTGCATATCAAGACGGAGGCGCGCGAAGTGTTCGACGTCACCGGCGCCGGCGACACGGTGATCGCCGCGCTCGCCGTGATGCTGGCCGCCGGCGCAAGCCTCGAGGTTTCCGTGAAGACCGCGAATCGGGCGGCGGGCATCGTGGTCGGCAAGCTGGGGACCGCGGTCGCCACCTACGAGGAAGTGTTCGGAAGAAAATGAATTACTACATCGTCACCGGCGCCGCCGGCTTCATCGGCTCGAAGATCGTCGAGGGCCTCAACCGCCGCGGCGTGACCGAGATCATCGCCGTCGACAACCTGGCGCACGCCGACAAGTTCCGCAACCTGGCCGGCTGCGAGATCGCGGATTACGTCGACCAGTCGCAGTTCATCGCCAACCTCGACCGGTGGCAAGGCGCGGTGGAAGCGGTGCTGCACCAGGGCGCCTGCTCCGACACCATGGAGAGCGACGGCCGCTACATGATGGAGAACAACTTCGCGTACTCGCGGGCGCTGCTCGACTGGTGCCAGGACGAAGAGGTGCCGCTGCTCTACGCGTCCTCCGCCTCGGTCTACGGCAGCGGGCCCGACTATCGCGAGGAGCGCGCCTGCGAGCGGCCGCTCAACGTCTACGGCTACTCGAAATTCCTTTTCGACCAGGTGGTGCGCCAGCGCCTGCGCGAGGCGAGCGCGCAGATCGTCGGCCTGCGCTATTTCAACGTCTACGGCCCCAACGAGCAGCACAAGGGGCGCATGGCGTCGGTGGCCTTCCACGGCTACAACCAGCTCAAGGCGGAGGGCCGGATCAAGCTCTTCGTCGGCTCGGACGGCTATCGCGACGGCGAGCAGCGCCGCGACTTCATCTACGTCGACGACGTGGTGGCGGTCAACCTCTGGTGCCTAGAGCGGCGCGAGGTCTCCGGGGTATTCAACTGCGGCACCGGGCGCGGCCAGACCTTCAACCGCCTCGCGGTGGCGGTGATCAACGCGGTGCAGGGCACGCAGCTCACGCTGCACGACGCGGTGGCGAAGGGCCTGATCGAGTACATCCCGTTCCCGCCGGCGCTGGTCGGCAAGTACCAGAGCTTCACCGAAGCGGACCTCACGAAGCTGCGCGCCGCCGGCTATCCCGGGGAATTCCAGACGGTGGAGCAGGGCGTCGCCGCGTACGTGAAGGAATTGCAGAAGAAATGAAGAAGACCATCGAGGATTTCATCGGCGACACGCCGCTCGTGCGGCTGCAGCGGCTGCCGGGCGCGGACAACGCGAGGAACGGCAACGTGATCCTGGCGAAGCTCGAGGGCGACAACCCCGCCGGCTCGGTGAAGGACCGTCCGGCGATCTCGATGATCCGCCATGCCGAGAAGCGCGGCCGCATCAAGCCGGGCGACACGCTGATCGAGCCGACCTCCGGCAACACCGGCATCGCGCTCGCCATGGCGGCGGCGATCCGCGGCTACCGCATGGTGCTCATCATGCCCGAGCACCTGTCGGCCGAGCGCCGCCAGACGATGCGCGCCTACGGCGCGGAGATCATCCTCACGCCGCAGAAGGGCGGCATGGAGGGCGCGCGCGACCTCGCCGACCGGATGGTGCGCGAGGGCAAGGGGACGATGCTCGACCAGTTCGCCAACCCGGACAACCCGCTCGCCCACTACGAGACCACCGGGCCGGAGATCTGGCGCGATACGCAGGGCAAGCTCACCCATTTCGTCTCCAGCATGGGCACCACCGGCACGATCATGGGCTGCTCGCGCTTCTTCAAGGAGAAGAACCCGAAGATCCAGGTCATCGGCTGCCAGCCGGAGGAAGGCTCGCAGATCCCCGGCATCCGCAAGTGGCCCGAGGCCTACCTGCCGAAGATCTACGACCGCCAGCGCGTCGACCGCCTCGAGTACGTGAGCCAGGCGCAAGCCGAGGAGATGACCCGCCGCATGGCGAAGGAGGAGGGCATCTTCGCCGGCGTCTCCTCCGGCGGCGCCATGCACGTGACGCTGCGCCTCGCAAAAGAGCTGAAGAACGCCGTGATCGTCACCATCATCTGCGACCGCGGCGACCGCTACCTGACGACGGGCATCTTCCCGGACTGATGACGCCGGTCCTCACGTTCGACATCGAGACCATCCCGGACGTGGCCGGCATGCGGCGCCTGTACGGCGTGCCGGATGATCTGCCCGACGTCGAGGTGGCGGAGGTCGCCTTCCAGAAGCGCCGCGCGGTCACCCACAACGACTTCCTGCCGCCGCACCTGCATCGCGTGCTCGTCATCTCCTGCGTGCTGCGCGACGACGACGGCGTGCGCGTGTTCTCCATCGGCGAGCCCGACGCGGGCGAGGCGGCCGCGATCCAGCGCTTCTTCGATGGCATCAACAAGCTCGCGCCGCAGATCGTGTCGTGGAACGGGCGCAACTTCGACCTGCCGGTGCTGATCGCGCGCGGCCTGATCCACGGCGTCGCCGCGGCCTGTTTCTGGGACACGGGCCAGGACAACAAGGACGCCAAGTGGTCGAACTACATCAGCCGCTTCCATGACCGGCACCTCGACCTGATGGACGTGCTGTCGATGTACGCCGGCCGCGGCTCGCCCCTCGACGAGCTGTCGCGCCTCGCCGGTTTTCCGGGCAAGCTGGGCGTCGGCGGCGGCGCGGTATGGGACAGCTACCGGCGCGGCGAAGTGGCGGCGATCCGCGACTACTGCGAGGCCGACTGCGCCAACACCTACCTCCTCTACCTGCGCTTCCAGATGATGCGCTGCGCCCTCACCCGCGAGAACTACGAGCGCGAGACGGGGCTGCTGCGCGCGTACCTCGAGAAGCAGAACCGGCCGCACTGGGCGGAGTTCCTGTCGCTCTGGAAGACCTGATCCTCGAGGTCGAGGGGCTCGACTCGGAGGGCCGCGGCGTCGCCCGCCGGCCCGACGGCAAGGTGGTGTTCGTCGAGGGCGCGCTGCCCGGCGAGCGCGTCGCGGCGCGGCTGATGACCGGCGGGCCGCGCTTCGACCTCGCGCGCGTGGTTTCCATCGAGGAGAAATCCAAGGGCAGGCGAGAGCCCCGTTGCCCGTATTTCGGCGTGTGCGGCGGCTGCGCGACGCAGCATGCCGATCTCGCGACGCAGATGGCCGCGAAGCAGGAGGGCCTGCTGCAGAACCTGGCGCGCATCGGCAAGGTCCATGCCGAGCGCGTGCTGCCGTGGGTCGCCGGCGAGGAGTGGGGCTACCGCCACCGCGCACGGCTGTCGGTGCGCCGGGTCGAGAAGAAGGGCGGCGTGATGGTGGGATTTCGCGAGCGCCGCTCGACCTACGTCGCCGACATGCATGAATGCGCCGTGCTGCCGCCGCGCATCTCGGCGCTGATCGATCCGCTGCGCGAGCTGATCGAGCGCCTCAGCGTGCGCAGCCGGCTGCCGCAGGTCGAGGTCGCCGTGGCCGACAACGCCGCCGCCCTCGTCATGCGCCACCTGCTGCCGCTCACCGACGAGGACAAGCAGCATCTCGGCACGTTTGCCGAGCACCACGGCATCCATCTCTGGCTGCAGCCGGGCGGGCCGGACACGGCGCGCCCGTTCCATCCCGCGGCCAGCGACCTGTATTACGACCTGCCGGAATTCCAGGTGCGGCTGCATTTCCGGCCGACCGATTTCACCCAGGTGAACCATGCCGTGAACCGCACCCTCGTGTCGCGGGCCGTCGAGCTGCTCGACCCGCGGCCCGGCGAGCGCATCGCGGATCTTTTCTGCGGGCTGGGCAACTTCTCGCTGCCGATCGCCAGGCGCGGCGCGCAGGTGATCGGCTTCGAAGGCAGCGCCGAGCTCGTGTCGCGCGCGCGGCAGAACGCCGCTGCCAACGGCCTGGTCGCGCAGTTCGAGGCGATGGATCTCTTCGCGCCCAACCTCAGGCCCTACGGCCCGTTCGACAAGCTGCTGATCGATCCGCCGCGGCAGGGCGCGATCGAGATCGTGAAATCCATCGAGGATCTCGGTTCTCCTTCGGGTCCGCAGCGAATCGTCTACGTGTCCTGCGACCCCGCGACCCTTTCGCGCGATGCGGGCGTGCTGGTGAACGCGAAAAATTACCGGCTGGTGGCCGCCGGCGTGGCCAACATGTTCCCGCACACGGCGCACGTCGAGAGCATTACACTGTTCGAAAAAGGGAATCCCGCATGAACAAGACCCTCTGGCTCGCTGCAGCCGCGCTATTTGCCGCCCCGAGCGCGCTCGCCGCACCGAAGCTTGAAAACCTCTCGGCCAGGCCGGGCGCCAGCGCAGCCGACGTCGAGATCTCGGTTTCCGTTGGCAGGACCAAGTTCGACACCGGCAACTGCGACGCGCGCGTCGACTTCGGCGATGGCCAGGGCCGCAACGTGGAGTTCGGCGTCGCCCGCACCCGCACCGTGCGTCACACGTACAAGAAGGGCGGCAGCTACACCGTGAGCGCGCGGGGCGCCGGCGCAACGCCGTGCGAGGGGACGCAGCAGACCACGGTCCAGATCGCGCAGGCCGCGGAGCCGAAGAAAGCAGAGCCGAAAAAGGACGAGGCGAAGAAGAAGGCTGAGCCGAAGAAGAAAGCCGAGCCGAAAAAGAAGGCCGAGCCCAAGAAGAAGGCGCCAGCCAAGAAAGACGAGAAGAAAAAGGCCGAGCCGAAATAAAAAGGGCGCCGCGAGGCGCCCTTTTCTTGAGTCTTACTTGCTTAGTCTCGTTCGCCCGTGAGCGAGAGCAGCAGGCTCAGCAGGTGGGCGAAGATGTTGAACAGGCTCAGGTACACGCCGGTCGTCGCCATGATGTAGTTCGTCTCGCCGCCGCGCACGATGCGGTTCAGGTCATAGACCAGGAACAGCGAGAACACCACGATCACCAGCGTCGAGATCGTCAGCGCGAGCGCCGGGATCTGCAGGAACATGTTGGCCAGCGCGGCGATCAGCAGCGCGATCATGCCCACGAACAGGAACTTGCCCATGAAGCTGAAATCGCGCTTGGTCGTCGTGGCGATGGCGCCCATGGCGAAGAAGATGATGCCGGTGCCCGCCGCGGCGTAGCCGACGAGTTGCATGCCGTTCCTCATCGACAGCGCGAGGTTCAGGATCGGCCCGAGCCACCAGCCGAGCAGCCCGGTCATCAGCAGCAGCAGCGCGATGCCGATCGGGCTGTTGCGGTTGGCGGCGATGGCGAACTGCAGGCCGATCACGGCGCCGAGCATCAGCAGCGAGCTGATGATGGGGCTGGCGAGGATGACGCTGGCGGTCGCCATGCCGATGAAGGCACCGATGATCGTCGGCACCATGGTGACCGCGAGCAGCAGATAGGTGTTGCGCAGGACCCGCTGGCCCTGCTCGACCGAGGCGACGTCCGCCGCGGCCTGATAGTCATAGCCGGGCGGCACGGGCTGGCCGTCGGTACGAATCGGTTTGAGTTCCATCCAATCCTCCGTGGTTGTTGTGGCGCCTAGACTACCAAAACCTGTCCGGGTTTCAACGACTTGGGGCTAATATGCGGGCGCACAAGGCTTTTTTCAAGCGCCAGCTCAGTGCTTCATGCTTTCCGGCACCTTGCCGCCGTTTTCCGCCACCTTCCGCATCACCGCCTTGTGCAGGGCGATGTTCTGCTCGGCGCTGCCGTGCGCCCCGGCGTTGACGCTCAATTCCTGCGCGAGCTCCTTGCGTGCGTTCAGCGATGAATCCAGGTCCAGGAGCTTGAGCAGGTCGACGATCGACTCGCGGTAGTTCCCGCCGCCGCCTTTCTTCGCGGCCATTTCCTGCAGCACCTTGTCGATGTCGACGTTTTGCAGCGGTGCCTGGCCGCCCGCGGAAGTCTGCGACCCGGTCGCAGTCGGTTGCCCGCCGGTTTGCTGCTGGGACGGCCCGCGGCCGCGCAGCTTGTCGAATATGGCGCTCAGGATGCCCATGGATCTGTTCCTTTCATTGGAACAGTGTTGGACACGGACTACGTGCGCAGCGTTCAACTGCGCCTGCAGCGGTGGCGGAGGGGGAGGGATTCGAACCCCCGGGCCCTTTACGGGGCCAGTGGTTTTCAAGACCACCGCATTAGACCGCTCTGCCACCCCTCCACGCCGCGAGTGTAAGGTAGGCGATACGGGCCTGGAAATTCGGCCCCACCGCCCTCCTGGGTCCGCAAACGGACAGAGCGCAGTGCAACATTCGCTCATGCTGTTCGATGCTCCAGGACTTTCTCACCTCTCACCGCAACGAGCTGATCCGGCACTGCCGGGAGAAGGTCGCCAAGCGCTTCGCCCCGATCCATACGCCGCAGGTGATCGACCACGGCGTGCCGCTGTTCCTGGAGCAGCTCGTCGCCACGCTCGCCTCCGAGCAGCTGACCACGGCGCGTGCCGAGAGCGAGCCGGCGCGCTCGCCGGTGGCCACCGAGATCGGCCGCGCAGCGACCGTGCACGGCACGGAATTGCTGCGCCTGGGGTTCACCGTCGACCAGGTGGTCCACCACTACGGCGACGTCTGCCAGGCCATTACCGATCTTGCGGTGAAGAGCAAGGCCGACATCACTACCGACGAATTCCGCACCCTGAACCGGTGTCTCGACGAGGCGATCGCCGACGCCGTGACGGCGTACACTGATGAAAGGGAGAACGCCATCCTCAACCACGCCACCGACCTCCACCAGCGCATCGGGGAACTGGCCGAGGAACAGCGCCGCCTGGTGAATATCTCTCTGCAAACGCTCGCCGCGATCCAGAGCGGGCAGCTGGCACCCTCGGGTGCGACCGGGGCCGCGCTGGTGAGAACCCTGAAGGAGCTGCGCGACCTGGTCGATCGGACGCTGCCGGAGATACGGCTGATCTCCGGCATGGCCACGCCGCCGCCGGGCGGATAGAGGGGTCCATCGCGAGCGCGCCCGCCCAGGCACGGCGTTTCCTTTTCGTCGTGCTCCTTGCCACCCTCGCGCTGGTCGGCCTGGTGGTATGGCCGCTCGCCTACGCGCTGCTTCTCGCCGGCGTGCTGGCGGCGGTGCTCTGGCCGCTGCAGAAACGGATCGCCCGCAGGCTCGGCGGCCGCCGCAAGCTTGCCGCCGGCCTCCTGGTCTTCGCGGTGCTCGTCATTCTCATCGGTCCGCTGGTGGCCATGTCGGCCTTCGCCATCAATGAAGCCACGGCGGGGGTCAAGTTCATCCTCGAGACGGTGCGCGGCGAGGGTGTGAACGGCCTCATCGATCGCCTGCCGGCGCCGCTCGACCGCCTGGCGGACGCCGCGCGCGCGCGGCTGGGCGACCTCGGCGAGCTGATGGAGGCGCAGGTCGGCAAGCAGAGCGGGAAGGCGGCCTCCGCCGTCGGCGCCGCCCTCGTCGCCACCGGCGAGCTCGCCTTCCAGAGCGTCATGATGCTGATCGCGCTGTTCTTCCTCCTGATCGGCGCGGACGCTCTGCTCGACTGGCTCGACGACGCGCTGCCGCTGCGCCGCGGGCAGATACGCGAGCTGATGGGCGAGTTCAGGAAGGTGTCTCACGCGCTGATCGTTTCCAGCCTGGTGACCGCCGGCATCCAGGCGCTGGTGGCCCTGGTGGGCTACCTGATCGCCCGCGTGCCGTATCCGGTGTTCTTCGCCTCGGTCACGTTCTTCGTCGCGCTCATTCCCGCCGTCGGCGCGGCGGGCGTGTGCCTGTTCGCAGCGCTTCTGCTGCTCGTCACCGGCCACCCCTACATGGCGGCGTTCCTCGCGGTCTGGGGCCTGGTCGTGGTCGGGCTGGTGGACAACGTGGTCAAGCCGTACCTGATGAGGGGCGACACCGAGATGAACGGCGCCGTGGTGTTCTTCGCGCTGATCGGCGGCATCGCGGCTTTCGGCATGGCGGGGCTGCTGATCGGCCCCATCGCAGTGGCGCTCTTTCTCGCCGTGCTTCGCATCTACCGCCGCGATTTCGTCGCGCGGGGGTGAATCCCGGCTGACGGGGCAGGCTCGGTCATTGCGTTGCGGGTCGCATGGATGTCGCGATCATCGGCGGCGGCCTCGCCGGCCTTTCCTGTGCCGTAGGGCTCGCGGGCAGCGGCCTGCGCGTCAGCGTCTTCGAGAAGAGCGGCGTCCTCGGCGGGCGCGCGCGCAGCTGGACCGACGCGCTCACCGGCGACACGGTCGACATCGGCCCGCACCTCGTCCACAGCGAGTACGCCAACTTTCTTTCGCTGCTGGACCGGTTGGGGACGCGCGAGCACATCGTCTGGCAGCCGGAAAAGCTGATCACGATCGCCACGCAGCCGCCGACCGTGCTGCGGCACCGGCGGCTGCCGCCACCCCTTAGCCTGTTGCCGGATCTCGCCCGGGCGCCCGGCCTGGACATGGGCGATCTCTGGTCGAACAACGCGCCCACCTGGCGGGCGCTGAAGTTCGGCGAGGAAGACGTGCCGCAGCTCGACCGCTGGCCCGCGCTCGAATACCTGCGCGCGTGCGGCGTGACGCGGCCGATGATCGACTGGTTCTGGCGCTTCGCCTGCATGGCGGTGATGAACGTGCCGCTCGAGCAATGCTCCGCGGGCGCGCTGCTGCGCGTGCACGCGCAGCTGATCGGGCGGCGCGGCCTGCATTTCGGGTTCCCGGCGCTCGGTCTGTCCGACCTCTATGTCGAGCAGGCGGCGCGCCATGCCGACGTCGTGCTGAACGCCGAGGTGCGCAGCCTCGCCGAAGTGAAGGCGAAGTACGTGGTCTGCGCGGTGCCGCCGCAGGACCTGCAGGCGATCGCGCCCGGCCTCGCCGACACGGCGCCGTTCGAGCCCAGCCCGTACATCAGCACCTACCTGTGGTTCGACCGCAAGATCACGAGCGAGCGCTTCTGGGTGCTGCTCTGGTCGCCGGAGCGGCTCGGCACGGACTTCTACGACCTGTCGAACATCCGCGGAGGAGAGCGCTCGCTCATCGCCACGAACATCATCTACAGCCACCGCGCGCACGGCCTGGACGATGACGCGCTCGTGCGCGCCACGGTCGACGAGATCGCCCTGTTCGCCCCCGGGGTAAGGCAGGCGAAGCTGCTGCGCGCCGACGTGCACCGCATTGCGATGGCCATCGCCTGCCCGAAGCCCGGCACGGAGATGACGCGGCCGCGCACGCGGACCGGCGTGCCGGGACTGTTCCTCGCCGGCGACTGGACCCGCACGCAGCTTCCCTCGTCCATGGAGAGCGCGGTGCGCTCCGGCTTCCTCGCCGCCGAGGCGATATGGGCGGCGGTCGGCGCCCCGCGCCGGCTGGCGATCGCGCCGCGGCCGACCGACGGCCTCGCCGGCCTCGTTCGGCGCGCGACGAGGCTGGTGCGCGCTACCGGGCCCTCTTCTTGCTCGCCGAGCGAAGTACCACCGAGGATGCGAATGAAAGCCCTGCTGACCAAAGTCTCCCCGAACGCCGCCGACATGATCCGCGCCGACCATGCCCGCGTGCTGACCACGTTCCATCGCTACAAGACGAGTACGGCTCCCGCTACAAAGCGCGCGCTCGTCGGCACGCTGTGCCTCGCGCTCGAGGTGCACGCCCAGGTCGAGGAGGAGATTTTTTACCCGGCGATGGGCAGCGTCGACACGCCGCTGGTCGGCAAGCTCATCCCGGAGCACGACAAGATGCGCAGCCTGATCGGCGCACTGCGCGGCATGGAACCTACCGATACCCAGTACGACTCCACCGTAATGGAGCTCATGCGCGAAGTGATGCATCACGTTGCCGAGGAAGAGACGGTCCTGCTGCCCGAGGCCGAGCGAGTGCTCGGCGAGCGGCTGGCCGAGCTCGGCGGGCGCATGCTCAAGCGCCGGCTGCAGCTGATGGCGCCGCACGCCGGCGAGCTGACGCGCTACAAGGCGCGCGCCGTGCCCAAGACCAACCTGGTCGTCATGGCGGGCGCGCTGATCGGCGCCGCCTTCCTCTTCAACCGCTTCCGCCGCGCCTAATGGACGCCACGCACGTTTACTGCGCCTACTGCCGCACGATCCAGTCGGTGACCTTCGAGCGACTGGTCCCGAAGGAGGAGTCCATGGGGACTGCGGCGCGCTGCTCCAAGTGCGGCTGGCTCGCCTTCACCATGATCAACCCGGCGCGGGTGTTCTGCGACGTGTGCGACGACATCCGGCCTGCGCTGCTGCACGAGTACCGGCCGGCCGGCGCACTGTCGGGCGGGCTGGTGCGCTGCGGCGTCTGCTACGCCAGCCGCGCGCGGCTGTACGGCACCAAGGTTTCCACGAAAAGCTAGGTCCGCCTCGGCACCAGCAGGTTTCCCACGTTGACCTGGACGGCCGCGCCGTCCTGGTTCAGCGTTGTAGTGCGGATCTTGATCACGCCCTGGTCGGGCCGCGATCGGGACGGCCGCACGTCCAGCACCTCCACCTCCACGCGCAGCTCGTCGCCGGGCCGCACCGGCAGCGGCCAGCGGAACTCGTCGAAGCCCGCACCGACGATGCCGCCGGCGGGCTTGAGGTCGCTCGCCACCAGTAGCCGCATGGTCATGGCGGCCGTATGCCAGCCGCTCGCCGCGAGGCCGCGGAAGATCGACTGCTGCGCTGCATCGGCATCCAGGTGGAAAGGCTGCGGATCGAATTCCGCGGCAAAAGTCCTGATGCGCTCGGGGTCTACGCGCAGGCGCGCGGCGCCGGCGTATTTC
>DASSPL010000443.1:0-2202 GCA_035699685.1 Burkholderiales bacterium
GACCAGCGAGTACGCGGTCTTGTACTTCTTCGCCGCCCACTGGCCGAGCGGGTAGCTCGACTGCCACAGGGTGAACGAGGTGCGCACCATGTACGGCGAGCGCGTCGTGATCACCGCGGTGCCGGCGTTCATGATGACGAAGGGCACCTTGGCTTCGGTCGCGATCGGCGCCATGGCCATCGCGTTCGGCGTGAAGATCACGCCGGCGAGGAGGTGCACCTTGTCGCGCACCACCAGCTCCTGCGCGAGCTGGCGGGCCTTGTCGGGGTTGGGGCCGGTGTCGTCGCGCGTGATGAGCTCGACCTTCACGCCGCCCAGGTCCTTCTCGTGCTGCTTCAGATACAGGCGGACCGCGCGCTCCATGTACGGCCCGAGGTTGCCGTTCAGGCCCGAGTAGCTGGTGATGAAGCCGATCTTGACCGTCTGCGCCGACGCGACGCCGGCCGCGAGAGCCAGGCCGGCGGCGAGCGCCAGTTTCGTGAAACGCATGATTCCTCCTCCTAAGGTGGGCGGATTCTAACCGAACAGCAATGTGCCGCCGACACTGTCGGGCAGCAAAGCGGCGTGGCGCTCGCCGATCCTTCGCACGGCAATGCCCGCAGCCTTACAACGCTCGAGCAGGGTGCGCGGATGACGGCAGCGCAGCGAATAACCGGCGATGCCCGGCGCGCCGGGGGCCTTGCCCAGCATGTTGCGAATGGCATCCTGCAACCCGACCACTATGCCGCCCCGCGCCGTCCGCAGCCGGACGACGTCGCCTTCGCGCATGGGCATCAGCCCGCCGAAGCGCGCCCAGCGCGCGGCAGCCTCGACCGGATCGTCCGCCACGATGTACACGTCTTCCAGCGCCATCGGATTGACGTACCCGCCGAGCCATACGTGCTCGGGCGCAAGATGCTCTACATACTGGATGCGGCCCTCGGGCATCTTCTCCGGCGGCACGCGCACCGCCTTGAAGCGCGCCATGCCGCCCTCGACCGCGCGCTCGAACTCCACCAGCGCCGGTTCGAAGCCATGGGCGGCGAGCCGGGCATGCTCGGCGCCGGCGTCCGGCGTGCCGAAGCAGACGAGGTGCACGCCGCTGTAGCGCGCCATCTGCGAGCGCAGGCGCTGCGCGGAGGGCGTGTCGTGCGTCGGCGAGAGCAGCTCGATGTAGCCCTCGTCGAGCATCACGCAGCGATTGGATGCGCCGACGGGGCCCTCGTGGGTCTTCTGCACCGAGAGCGGCGTGACGCGCAGGCCGAGCGCCTCGACCACGCGCGCCGCGGCGTCCAGGTCGGCGACGAAGTGCGAGACGTGGTCGACGTAGAGCTCGCCCGGCGCCGGCTTCTGACGTTCGGCGACATCCATGCGCGCTAATATAACTGCCGCTGTGAACAAGCCCGTCGAGACCCAGGCAACGACCCTGAACGGCGCCCAGGCCGTGGTGGAGATGCTGCGCGCGCACGGCGTCGAGGTGGTGTTCGGCCTGTGCGGCGATACCAGCCTGCCGCTCTACGATGCCTTTCGCAGCTCGTCTCTAAAGCACATCCTGACGCGGGACGAACGGCATGCCGCCTACATGGCGGACGGCTATGCGCGCGTCACCGGCAAGGTCGGCGTCTGCGAAGGCCCCTCCGGCGGCGGCGCGACCTACATCCTGCCCGGGCTGGTCGAGGCCAACGAATCCTCGATCCCGATCCTCGCCATCAATACCGACATCTCGGTCAGCTCGCGCGGCAGATTCACGCTCACCGAGCTCGACCAGGGTCTTCTGTTCAAGCCCTTGACGAAGTGGAACGCGGTGCTGAACCGCGCGGCCGACATCCCGCGCGTCTTCCGCCAGGCCTTCGAGGAAATGACTTCGGGGCGCGCGGGCGCCACGCACATCGCATTGCCCTTCGACGTGCAGACCGCGCCGGTCGAAGGCGGCGACGTCTGGGGCGATCCGTCGCTCGGCACGTACCCGTCGCGGCGCGTGGCGCCGGACCCGGACATGGTCGAGCTGGCCGCCCGGCTGTTGAGGTCAGCGCGCAACCCACTCTTCATCTGCGGCGGCGGCGTGGTGATCTCGCGCGCCGAGCAGGAGCTGAGCGAGCTGGCGGAAAAGGTGGGCGCGGCCGTCGCCACCACCATCAGCGGCAAAGGCTCGATCGACGAGCGCTGCGCGCAGTCCGTCGGCGTGGTCGGCTCGAACGGCGGCACGCCCGAGACGCGCGCCAT
>DASSPL010000444.1:0-4472 GCA_035699685.1 Burkholderiales bacterium
ATGGATGTCGATGCCCAGCAGCGAGACCATCTCCTTGTTCTCGATGCCGGCGCGCATGATCGCCCCGTAGCGCGTCTTCTCCAGGAACAACCAGGTGAGCACGACCAGCAGCCCCGCCATCAGCATCACGAACAGCCGGTACTTCGGGTAGAAGGTGAAGCCCAGGTCCACGCCGCCGCGCAGCAGCGCCGGCGGCAGGTGGCTGATGCCCACCGGCCCCCAGATGACGATGATCAGCTCGTTGAGGATCAGCGCGAGGCCGAAGGTGAACAGCAGCTGGTAGTCGTGGCCGGCGGCGTAGAGGCGCCGGATGCCGGCGTACTCGATCAGCAGGCCGAGGACCGCCACCCCGATCGGCGCGAGCAGCAGCCCGACCCAGAAGTTGCCGACCAGGCCCACCACCGAGACCAGGAAATAGGCGCCGATCGCAAACAGCGCGCCATGCGCGAAGTTCGGGATGTTGAGCACGCCCGTGATGAGCGACAGGCCGAGGCCCATCAGGGCGTACAGCATCCCGGTCGCGATCCCGTTGAGGATCTGGCCGAGAAGGAGGTTCAACTTCTAGCTTCTAGAAGCCGCCGATGTCCTTGCACGCCGCATATTCCTTCGGCAGCGGCGTGTCGCCCGTGGCGATGATGTCGGCCAGGTCGAGCTCGTGCTTCATCGCCTTCTTCGGCTTGCAGCGCAAAAAGAAGTAGGGGCGCAGCGTCTGGTGCGTGGCGCCGTCGACGCGCATCCTGCCGAGGAGGTCGTCGATCTCCAGGCCTTCCAGCGCCTTGATCACCGCCTGCGTGTCGTCCGACTTCGCCTTGTCGAAGGCGGCGAGCAGCATGCGCGTCATCGAGTAGGCGGCCGAGGGCGCGTAGCCCGGCGGCGTCTTGAACTTCGCCTGGTAGCTCTTGACGAAGGCCTGCGCCACCGGCGTGTTGGCGGTGTAGTAGAAGTTGCTGCCGACCCAGAGGTTCTCGCGGATCTCGGGCGAGAGCTGGATCAGCTCCTCGACGCCGGAGGACCACGACATGATGAGCGGGATCTTGGGCGTCAGGCCGAAGTTGAAGATCTCGCGCGCGCCGGCGACCGCGTCGCCGCCGAAGTTGATCATCGCCACCACGTCGGGCCGGTTGGCCGCCGCCTTCTGCACGTAGTTCGAGAACTCGCGCTCGCCGAGCGGATGGCGGTCGGCGCCTACGAATTCCAGGCCGTGGGTCTTGCCGACTTCCTTGATGTACTTCTCCACCGACCAGCCGAACGCGTAGTCGGCCACCAGCAGGTGCCAGCGCTTCGCCTTCGGGTTGGCCTTCATGAAGTTGTCGACCACGGTCTTCGCCGCGGTGTAGGGGCTCGCCGCCCACTGGAAGGAGTAGCGGTGGCAGCGGCTGCCGGAGATGTCCTCGGTGCCGCCGGAGAAGAGGTGCACCACTTTCTTCCGCTTGGCGACCTCCGACACGGCGAGGGCGACGCCCGAGGACCACGGCCCGATCATGAAGCGCGCGCCTTCGCCGTCGATCGCCTCTTCGGCGCGGCGCGTCGAGGTGCCGGCCTGCGTCCCGCCGTCGCGGGTGATGTACTTGATCGGCTTGCCGAGCACCTTCATGCCGCGCTCTTCCAGCGCCATGCGCATGCCGCGGTCGTTGAGCGGCCCGACGTCGGCAAAGGCGCCGGTCTGGTCCCACAGCCCGAGAATCACGATCTCCTTCGCCTGCGGGCGCACGATGGCCGGAAAGCCGAGCGTCGCCGCCGCCGCGCCGATCTTCAGGATCTCTCTGCGTTTCATGGTCTCCTCCCTCTCGAAGGGCCGAGCCTACTCCAAACCGTTCCGCGGCGGTCGAAGTGTTCCGAATGGACGCGCGGCCGGCGCGAGGCGGAGAATCCGGCTGTGCAGCATCGCCCCGTCGCGGCCGCCGCCGCCCTGCTTGCCGACCCCAGCCGGGCCGCCATGCTCCTCGCCCTGATGGACGGGCGCTCGCGCACCGCCAAGACGCTGGCGCTCGATGCCGGGGTGACGCCGCAGTGCGCGAGCTCCCACCTGAAGAAGCTGGTCGCGGCGCGCATGCTGGTCGCCGAGGCCCGCGGACGCTCGAAGCATTTCAGCCTCGCCGGCCACGAGGTCGCCGAGGCGGTCGAATCCCTCTCCGGGCTCGGCGGCAGCCCTCGTTTCCCCGCAGCAGCGCGCGAGCTGCGCTTCGCGCGCTGCTGCTACGACCACCTTGCCGGGCGTCTGGGCGTCGCGGTCACCGAACGGCTTCTCCTTGCCGGCGACCCGATCCTGCGCGCTCTCGGCATCGACGTCGCGCAGCTCGCCGCTTCACGGCGCCCGATGTTCCGCTGCTGCGTGGATTGGACCGAGCGCCGGCCGCACGTCGCCGGCGCGATCGGCGCTGCACTGCTGCGGCATTACACGCGCGACGGATGGCTGCTGCGGGCGCGGGGTTCGCGCAGACTGGTCGTGACCCCGCGCGGCCGGGAGATGTTCGTCCGGGAGATCGGCATCGAGGGCGACTTCTTCAATTCCGTACCCGGTACGTAACTGTTCCAGATAATTACGTACCGGGTACGGAATTAAAGAGGCCGCGTTAGTTGGGCCAGGCGCCGCGCTTGGCGGCCTCGTCGAGCACCATCTCGAGGGCGGCGAGGAAGACGGCGTCGGGCGGCTCCTCGTCGCCGCGCAGCCAGCGGCGCAGGTCGGGTTCAGGCACGCGCAGGATCCGCGCGAGGGCGACGACGCCGCGCGCGGCGAAGGCGGCGCGGCCGAGGGTGCGCGTGACGGTGGTCATGCGCCGCGGCATGGTGAAGCCGATGCAGGCGAAGATGCGCTCGCGCAACGCGAGGTTGCCGGCGGCGGTGTTGGGAAACTCGCGCAGCTCCAGGAAATCGCACGCGCCGGCGTCGCGCACGCGCGCTTCCATCCGCCGCAGCCGCTCCGCGGGCATTTCCTCGGTGACGATGCACACGATCGGCAGGCGCGGCGCGCCGCTCTCGTCGATCAGCTGGTCGAGCAGCGCCATCGTGCTGTCCTCGTCGAAGCCGAGGCAGAACGCGAGAGCCGCGAACTCTTCCTGTCTCACTCGCTTCGCCACATCCCGAAGCCGGATGGCTGCGTGCAGATCGCAGCCGGACAAGATCTCCTTGAGCCTTTGCAGAACCCCGGGCGAGTTCGCGGCGACGATAAGCTTCGCCGTGCCCATTCCCTTGAACTGCAAAGCCAATGCCAGAACAATCCACAGGCAAATTGTTCCGGCCGCGCCGTGTGCCGATTTCACGTCGACAGGAGGCCGCGACATGCAATATCGGCAAACCCGAAGGGTTCTCACTCGCGCGCGGTTTGAAAATCTGTAGCATCGCGGCCTCCATGCAGCCGATTCTTGCCATCGCCGGCCTCGAGAAGCGCTACAAGTCCGGCCTGCAGGCGCTGAAGCGCGTCGACCTCGAGATCCGGCGCGGCGAGATCTTCGCGCTGCTCGGCCCCAACGGCGCGGGAAAGACCACGCTGATCAACATCGTGTGCGGCATCGTGACGCCGAGCGCCGGCGCTGTGTCCGTTGGCGGACATGACATCATTCGCGACTACCGCGCCGCGCGCGAGCTGGTCGGCCTCGTGCCGCAGGAGCTCGCCATCACGCCGTTCGAGACGGTCGAGCAGACGGTCAACTTCAGCCGCGGCCTGTTTGGCAAGACTTCATCGCCCGGCCATGTTGAAAAGGTGCTGCGCGACGTCGCGCTGTGGGAGCGCCGCAAGAGCAAGATCGTCACGCTCTCCGGCGGCATGAAGCGGCGCGTGCTCATCGCCAAGGCGCTGGTGCACGAGCCGCAGGTGCTGTTCCTCGACGAGCCGACCGCGGGCGTCGACGTGGAACTCCGCCAGGACATGTGGCAGGTGGTGCGCGCCCTGCGCGACTCCGGCGTCACCATCATCCTCACCACGCACTACATCGAGGAGGCCGAGCTGATGGCCGACCGCGTCGGCGTCATCAACAAGGGCGAGATCATCCTGGTCGAGGAGAAGCGCGCGCTCATGCAGAAGCTCGGCCGCAAGCAGCTCACGCTGCACCTGGTGCATGAAATGCGGGAGATCCCCGCGCGCCTCGCCCCCTACGGACTGACCATGGCGGCCAACGGCCGCGACCTGGTCTACACCTACGATACCCAGGCCGATCGCACCGGCATCACGCGGCTGCTCGACGACCTCGACGCCGCGGGCATCGAGTTCAAGGACCTGGAGACGTCGCAGACCTCCCTCGAGGACATCTTCGTCGACCTGGTGCACAGGCGATGAACTGGCGTGCGGTAGGCGCGATCTACGCCTTCGAGATGGACCGCACGCGGCGCACGATCCTGCAGAGCATCGTCGCGCCGGTGATCACCACCTCGCTCTACTTCGTCGTCTTCGGCGCCGCCATCGGCACGCGCATCCAGGAGATCGGCGGCGTGCCCTACGGCGCTTTCATCGTGCCGGGCCTGGTGATGCTGACGCT
>DASSPL010000445.1:0-9407 GCA_035699685.1 Burkholderiales bacterium
GTGCGCCCCTGGCCGTCGGTCATGCGGCCCTCGTCCAGCACCTGGAGCAGCGCGTTGAAGACGTCGGGATGCGCCTTCTCCACCTCGTCGAACAGGATCACCGAGTAGGGCTTGCGGCGCACCTGCTCGGTGAGCTGGCCGCCCTCGTCGTAGCCGACGTAGCCCGGCGGCGCGCCGATCAGGCGCGACACCGAATGCTTCTCCATGTACTCGGACATGTCGATGCGGATGAGATGGTCCTCCGAATCGAACAGGAAGCCGGCGAGCGCCTTGCAGAGCTCGGTCTTGCCCACGCCGGTAGGCCCGAGGAATAGAAAGCTGCCGTAGGGCCGGTTGGGGTCCGAAAGGCCCGAGCGCGAGCGGCGGATCGCGTCCGACACGAGCCGCACGGCCTCGTCCTGGCCGACGACGCGCTCGTGCAGCTTCTCTTCCATGCGGATCAGCTTGTCGCGCTCGCCCTGCATCATCTTCGACACCGGGATGCCGGTGGCGCGCGACACGACCTCGGCGATCTCCTCGGCGCCGACCTGCGTGCGCAGGAGCTTCGGCTTGGCGCCTTTCTTCTCCGTCGTTTCGGCCTGCTTGAGCTGCGCCTCGAGCTGCGGCAGCCGCCCGTACTGGATCTCGGACATCTTCTGCCAGTCGCCCTTGCGCTTCGCCTCGTCCATCTGCTGGCGCAGCTTCTCGATCTCTTCCTTGATGTGCTGCGTGCCCTGCACCGCCGCCTTCTCGGCCTTCCACTCTTCCTCGAGGTCGGCGTAGTCCTTCTCCAGGCGCTGGATCTCGTCCTCGATCAGCTTCAGTCGGGCCTGCGATGCCTCGTCCTTTTCCTTCTTGACCGCCTCGCGCTCGATCCGCAGCTGGATCAGGCGCCGCTCGAGGCGGTCCATCGCCTCGGGCTTCGAGTCGATCTCCATCTTGATGCGCGCCGCCGCCTCGTCGATCAGGTCGATCGCCTTGTCCGGCAGGAAGCGGTCGGTGATGTAGCGGTTCGAGAGCTCCGCCGCGGCGACGATCGCCGGGTCGGTGATGTCGACGCCGTGGTGCACCTCGTAGCGCTCCTGCAGGCCGCGCAGGATGGCGATGGTCGCCTCGACCGAAGGCTCGCCCACCAGCACCTTCTGGAAGCGCCGCTCGAGCGCCGCGTCCTTCTCGATGTACTTGCGGTACTCGTCCAGCGTGGTCGCGCCGATGCAATGCAGCTCGCCGCGCGCCAGCGCCGGCTTGAGCATGTTGCCGGCGTCGATCGCGCCTTCGGCCTTGCCGGCGCCGACCATGGTGTGCAGCTCGTCGATGAAGACGATGGTGTTGCCCTCGTCCCTGGCGAGCTCCTTCAGCACGGTCTTCAGCCGCTCCTCGAACTCGCCGCGGTACTTCGCGCCCGCCAGCAGCGAGGCCATGTCGAGCACGAGCAGGCGCTTGTTCTTCAGCGTCTCGGGGACTTCGGCGTTGACGATGCGCTGCGCGAGGCCCTCGACGATGGCGGTCTTGCCGACGCCGGGCTCGCCGATCAGCACCGGGTTGTTCTTGGTGCGCCGCTGCAGGATCTGGATGCAGCGGCGGATCTCGTCGTCGCGGCCGATGACCGGGTCGAGCTTGCCCTGGCGGGCACGCTCGGTGAGATCCAGCGTGTACTTGGCGAGCGCCTGGCGCTGCGATTCGTCGGCCTGTCCCTGCACGGTTTCACCTCCACGCACTTCTTCGATCGCCTTCTCCAGCGCGCCCTTGCGCACGCCGTAGTCCTGCAGCAGCGGCAGCGCCGCGAGCAGGAAGAGCTCCGAGGCGATGTACTGGTCGCCGCGCTTCTGCGCTTCCTTGTCGGCGACGTTGAGCATCTGGGCGAGATCGCGGGAGACGTGCACCTCTCCCGGCGTGCCCTCGACCTTCGGCAGACGCTTGACCTGCTCGGCGACGCCCTTCTTCATGGCGGCGACGTTGCCGCCGGCCTTGGCGATGAGCCCGGTAATGCCCGGGTCGGCGAGGAGCGCCAGCAGCAGGTGCTGGGGCTCGATGTACTGGTTGTCGCTGCCGAGCGCCGCGCTCTGCGCCTCGGCGAGCGCCTCCTGCAGCTTGGTCGTAAACTTGTCGAATCGCATCCCGTTGATCCTTCTGGCCCTGCCGTTGAGTCTTTAGTCCTTTAGCTGGGAAAGTGGGGCCGCCGGCCCCCAGATTCAAGCCACAAATGGAACGCCGAACCCGCTTTCACATCGCCTACGTCGTCTTCGCCCTGGTCGCCATGCTCCTCATCCAGGAGGCCTGGCAGCGCTCCCAGACGGTCGAAGTGCTGCCCTACAGCGAGTTCGAGAAGCTCCTGAAGGAAGACCGCATTTCCGAGGTGGTGGTTTCCGACCGCCACATCAGCGGCAAGCTGAAGGACGGCGACGGCGGCAAGAAGGTGGCCATCGCCAACCGGGTCGAGCCGGCCCTGGCCGAGCGCCTGGACCAGTTCGGGGTCAAGTACACGCGGGCCTACGAGAGCACGTTCCTGCGCGACCTGCTGTCGTGGGTGGTGCCGGCGCTCGTCTTCTTCGGCATCTGGTTCTGGCTCGCCCGCCGCATGAGCCAGGGCGGCGGCCTCGGTGGCGGCTTCATGAGCATCGGCAAGAGCCGCGCCAAGATCTACGTCGAGAACAAGACCGGCGTGACGTTCGACGACGTCGCGGGCGTGGACGAAGCCAAGGCCGAGCTGCAGGAGGTGGTCGAGTTCCTCAAGGACCCGAAGAAATACGGCCGGCTGGGCGCGCGCGTGCCGAAAGGCGTGCTGCTGGTCGGCCCCCCGGGCACCGGCAAGACGCTGCTCGCCAAGGCGGTCGCCGGCGAGGCCGCCGTGCCGTTCTTCTCCATCTCCGGCTCGGAGTTCGTCGAGATGTTCGTCGGCGTGGGCGCGGCGCGGGTGCGCGACCTCTTCGAGCAGGCGCGCGCCAAGGCACCGGCCATCATCTTCATCGACGAGCTCGACGCGCTCGGCCGGGCGCGCGGCACCGGTGCCTTCGGCGGCGGCCACGACGAGAAGGAGCAGACGCTCAACCAGCTGCTGGTGGAGATGGACGGCTTCGATCCGAGCACCGGCCTCGTGCTCCTCGCCGCCACCAACCGCCCCGAGATCCTCGACCCGGCGCTCTTGCGCGCCGGCCGCTTCGACCGGCAGGTCCTCGTCGACCGCCCCGACAAGCCGGGCAGGCTGCAGATTCTTCGGGTGCACGCGAAGAAGATCAAGCTGGCGCCGAACGTGGAGCTCGAGCAGGTGGCGGCGCTCACGCCGGGCTTCTCGGGCGCCGACCTCGCCAATCTCGTCAACGAGGCGGCGCTGCTCGCCACGCGGCGCAACGCCGATGACGTGACGCTGGAAGACTTCACGCAGGCCATCGAGCGGCTGATCGCCGGGCTCGAGAAGAAGAACCGCGTGCTCAACAAGAACGAGCGGCGCATCGTCGCGCACCACGAGCTCGGCCATGCGCTGGTGGCGATGGCGCTGCCCGGGACCGATCCGGTGCACAAGGTGTCGATCATCCCGCGCGGCGTCGGCGCGCTCGGCTACACCATCCAGCGGCCGACCGAGGACCGCTTCCTCATGACGCGCGACGAGCTGGAGAACAAGATGGCGGTGCTGCTCGGCGGGCGCGCCGCCGAGGAGGTGGTCTTCGACCATCTCTCCACCGGCGCGGCCGACGACCTCGCCAAGGTGACCGACATCGCGCGCAGCATGGTGATGCGCTACGCCATGGTGCAGGGCCTCGGCCATGTCGCCTACGAGGAAGAGCGCGCGCCGTTCCTCGGCGGGCCGCTGCCGCAGGGCCACCGCGAGTACAGCGAGGAGACGGCGCGCGAGATCGACGTCGCGGTGCGCGCGATCGTCGGTGGCGCGCACGAGAAGGCGCTCGGCATCCTGCGCCGCCACAAGCACACGCTCGAAGCCTGGGCGGCGAAGCTCCTGGAAAAGGAGACGCTCGGCGAGAGCGAGCTCGCCGAGCTGCGGGCGCAGGTCGCCTGAAGCCGCTCCTCCTGCTCCTCGGCGCCTGGGTCGTCCTCGGGCTCGTCGGGCACGACCCGTGGAAGCCGGACGAGGCCTACACGTTCGGGCTGGTGTTCCACATCCTCGAGAGCGGCGAGTGGCTGGTGCCGACGCTGGGCGGCCTGCCCTTCGTCGAGAAGCCGCCGATCTTCTTCTGGACCGCCGCGCTCTTCGCCAAGCTCTTCGGCGGCATCCTTCCCCTGCACGATGCCGCGCGCCTCGCTGCCGGCTTCTACGTCGCGCTCACGCTCGGGTTCACGTACCTTGCCTCGGGTAGCAATAAGGACCGGCGCATCGCCGCGCCGCTCCTCCTTGCCGGCTGCCTCGGCTACCTGCAGCACGCGCACCAGCTCATCACCGACAACTCGCTCATGGCCGGCGTCGCCATGGGTATTTACGGCCTGAAGAGCAACCGCGGCCTCTGGCTCGGCACCGGCGCGGGGCTCGCTTTCCTGTCCAAGGGGCTGGTCGGTCCCGGGCTGCTCGGCGTGACCGCGATCGCGCTAGCCATCCTGCCGGCCTGGCGCCACACGTGGCGCTCGTGGCCATGGGCAGCGGCTGCGTTCCTGCCGTGGGCGCTCGTGTGGCCGTGGCTCCTCTACCGCCATTCGCCGGCGCTGTTCCACGAATGGTTCGTCGTCAACAACTTCGGCCGCTTCAGCGGCTCGGCCGGGCTCGGCGGCGTGCTCGACCACTTCCACTACCTGAAGGCGCTGCCCTGGTTCGCGGCGCCGGCCTGGGTGCTGGCGGCGTTCACGCTGTGGCGTTCCCGCCGGGCGCTGACGCCGGATTTGCAGTTCGGCTTGGTCGCGTTCATCGTGATGCTTGCGGTGCTCAGCGCGGCATCGTCGGCGCGCACCCTATACGGGTTGCCGTTCCTCATTCCGCTTTCCATCCTCGCCGCGTATTCGGCAGAAGCGCTGCCGGCATGGGTCGATCGCGCGGTGGCGGCTTTGTTTGCGCTCCTCGGCGCGGCACTGTGGATCGCCTTCTTCGCCGGGCCCTGGGCCGAGCCGCGACCAGGGCCGGCCGCCGTCGTCGCGGCCATCGGCGTGACGCTGCTCTTCGCCTGGAGCCTGCGGTGGCAGCCGGCGCTGCCGGTGCGCTGGCTCGCCGGCGTCACGCTGGCGTGGGGCCTCGCGATGACGCTCTACCTGCCGGCGATCGACGAGCAGAAGACCTACCGCGGCGTGGCGATGGAATTGCGCGCCGCTCGGCAAGGCTGCATCACGGCCCGCAACCTGACCGAGCCGCAGCGCGGCATGTTCCATTACTTCGCGGGCATCAAGGAGCCGTCACGGGACGACTGTCCGCTGCTGCTCCTGCATACCGACAGCGCGAAGGCGCCGGCGCCCGGCGAAGGCTGGAAGCTGGTCTGGCAGGGAACGCGGCCCGAGGACCGCAAGGAGTACTTCTGGCTGTTCAGCCGCTAGCGGCTTTTTCGAGCGATTCGCGACGCCCGGCGTCGTGCTCCATGGCGTCGTACACGATCCACTCGAAGCTGCCGTCGTGGGAGACGATGCGCGCCGGATAGCCCATTACCACCGCGCGCGGCGGCACGGAGCGCGTCACCACCGAGCCGGGGAAGATGTAGGCATCGTCACCCACCGTGATCTTGCCGACGATCATGGCGCCCGCGCCGATGAACACGCGGTTGCCGATCGTCGGGTGGCCGCGCTCGTCGCCGCGGCCGGCGACGCCGAGCGTCACGTTCTGCTCGATGGTGCAGTTCTCGCCGATCGAGCCGTGCGACAGGATGATGGCGCCGAAGCGCGGGAAATGCAGCCCGCCGCCGATCTCGCACTTGTTCGGGATGCAGATACCGGTGACGATCTCGACGCCCTTCTGCGCCACGGCCGCCAGCGTCTTGACGATCGAGCGCAGCGGGCCCGCCGGCGTCGCGCTGATCAGCGCGTAGCACGAGCGGTGCACGCAGTTCGCCCAGAACCCCTGCGTGAGGAATATCGTGGCGAGGGCCGACTGCCCCGCGGCGCGGTAGCGGCGGTAGTCGCGGTAGAGCAGCCGGCACCAGTTGGGCAGGCGCACCAGACGCCGCCGGGCGGTCGGCTTGCCGAGCGCGCCGGCCGTCGCGGTCATGCCGGCGGAACGGCCCTGGACTTGGCCAGGATCGCGCGTATCTCGCCTCCGCCGTCGGCGTACGTTTCGACCGCGGCGAACGCCGGGTTCTTCTCCAGCTGCCGCGCCATCATGGCGCCCTGGCCGTGGCCAACCTCGAAGCCGAGCCAGCCGCCGGGCCGCAGGAACCGCGGCGCGTTCTTCAGCAGCTTCATCAGGATCGACACGCCGTAGACCCCGCCGTTGAACGCGGCTTCCGGCTCGTGGTGCGAGATCTCCGGATGCATCTCCTTCACCTTCGCGGCAGAGATGTACGGCGGATTGCAGCTCAGGAAATCGCAGTGGCCGATGAACTCGGCGCTTTCGAAAGGCTCCAGCAGGTCGCCGACACGGATTTCGACGCGCTCGGCGAGGCGCATGAACCGGGCGTTGCGCCGGGCGAGCTCGACCGCCTCGGGCGAGAGGTCCGAGGCGCAGACCCGCGCCTGCGGCTCGTAGTGCGCGTAGGAGAGCGCGAGGTTGCCGCTTCCGGTGCAGATGTCGAGCACGAGCACCGGCCCGCGCTTCTTCGCCATGCAGCCGATCTTGGCGAGCGCGGCGCGGCCGAGAATCTCGGTTTCCTTGCGCGGGATGAGGGCCTGCGGGCCCGCGAGGAGCTCCAGGCCGAGGAACGTCTGGCGCTCGGTCAGGTGGGCGAGCGGCACGCCGGCCTTCTTGCGCTCGACGAGCTCGCGCAGGCGGGCCTTGGCGGCCTCGTCCAGCTCGGGCAGCCCGTCCGGGGCTCGGGAGGCCGCGCGGTCGACCGACACCGGCGCGCCGCATGCGGTGCTCCAGAGCGCGGCCAGCACCCCTTCGGGGGTCTCCTCGGGCTTATCGGGCAGGGGCGTCCAGAAGCCCCGCACCTCCTGGAGGAGGTCGCTGAATGTCTGCATGCCCTGGAATTAGACGGCCTACCGGGGGACCGGCTCTAGCGTGCCCGGCAGCCGGGCTTAGACCAAACGGGCTACTTTCGCCACCGCTCCGCCGCCTCGTCGTCGGAGCCGCGCGCCTCCACCCAGCTCGCCCCCGCGGCATGGTGCTCCTTCTTCCAGAAGGGGGCCTGGGTCTTCAGGTAATCCATGATGAACTCGCACGCGGCGAAGGCGTCGCCGCGGTGGGCGCTGGCCACGGCCACCAGCACGATCGGGTCGTTGGGCTCGAGGTCGCCGTAGCGGTGGATCACGGTGCAGTCCATGACGTTCCAGCGGCCCGCCGCCTCGTCCACGATCTTGCGGATCGAGCTTTCGGTCATCCCCGGGTAGTGCTCGAGGGTCATGCGCACGTCGCGCACCAGGCCGATGAAGCTCGCGACGGCGCCGGTCTTGGTGCTGCGCGAAATCGCCTTCACCTCGGTGCCGAGGTCGAAGTCCTCGCGCTGGACGGAGACTTTCATCCTCCGGTGACCGGTGGAAAGAACGCGATCTCGTCGCCCGCCTTGATCGATGCCCCGACCTGCACCATCTCCTGGTTGATCGCCGCGCGCACGTTGCGCGCGGGCGCGAACACATCGGCCCACGCGCCGCCGCGGCTGCGCAGGTGCTCGCGCACCGAGCCGACCGTCGTCACGGTGGGCGGCAGGTCGAGCTCTTCGCCCGCCGTGCCCAGACTTTCGCGCAGCGACGCGAAGAAAAGAAGCCGCACTTTCACCCGTAGAGCTCCGAATAAGGCAGGAAACGCACCGTGTCGCCCCTGCGGATCGCCTTTCCGCCCGGGTTGTCGATCAGCCCGTCCGCCCACGCGGTAGAGGTCAGCACGGCGGAGTCCTGCGTGGGATAGAGCTCGAGCCCGCCGCGCGAGTTCCATTTCGCCCGCAGGAACTCGCGCCTCGCATCCGGCTCGGGCCATTCGAAATCGGCGCGCGCCTCGATCGCGCGCGGCGCGAGGTTGGTCATGCCCTGCGTCTTCAGCAGGAACGGCCGCACGAAGATCAGGAACGTGACGAAGCTGGACACCGGGTTGCCGGGCAGGCCGATGAAGAACGCGTTGCCCACATTGCCGAAGGCGAGCGGGCGCCCCGGCTTCATCGCGATGCGCCACATGAGGAGCTCACCTTCCGCTTCCACGGCCGGCTTCACGTAGTCGGCGTCGCCGACCGACACCCCGCCCGACGTCACCACCACATCGCATTCCTGCGCCGCGCGACGCAGCACATCGCGGGTGGCCTGCAGCGAATCGGGCACGATGCCGTAGTCCTTCAGCTCGGTGCCGAACACCTCGGCCAGGCCGCGCAGCGTGAAGCGGTTCGAGTTGTAGATGCGCCCGGGGCCGAGCGGCTCCCCGGGCATGACCAGCTCGTCGCCGGTAAAGAACAATCCCAATCTCAAACGCCTGAGAACCGGCAAGGTGCGTATCCCTACGGATGCGGCGAGCCCCGTGTCCTGCGGCAGCAGGCGCTTTCCCGCGGGCAGGATCTCGGCGCCCCTGGCGATGTCGCTGGCGACGCGGCGGATCCATTGGCCTGCCTGCGGCTTCTTCTGGATCTCGACCGTATCGCCGGAGACGGCGCAATGCTCCTGCATCACCACCGCGTCTGCGCCCGGCGGAATCGGTGCGCCGGTGAAGATGCGCGCGGCAGTGCCGGGCGCGAGCGGCTGGCCGACCGACCCGGCCATGATCTTCTGGGTCACTTTCAGGGATTTCCCGAGGTCGGCGACCCGCACCGCGTAGCCATCCATGGCGCTGTTGTCCATCGGCGGCACGTCCATGGTCGAGCGCTGCGCGCGGGCAAGGACGCGGCCGGTGGCCTCCAGCGTCGGCACCTCCTCGTTTTCGGTGATCGGGCGCGCGCCGGCCAGCATCTGCTCCAGCGCCTCGTCGACCGACAGCAGGCCCTTGTTCATTGCAGCCGCAGATGCGCCAGGATGAAGGAGGCGATGGCCGCGTCGTCGTTCAGATCGAGGAGCGGCAACCGCGTCTCCACTTTCGTGTCGCTCGCCACCGCGACGATGTGCGGATCCTGCGGATGCAGCAGCGGCTCGCCGGTGATGCGCCGCCATACCTCGAGCTTGGGGATGGGGGCGTGCTTGAAGCCCTCGACGATGACGATGTCGCAGGGCGAGAGGCGCTTCAGCTGCTCCTCGAAGGGCGGCTCGGCGGCGCCGCGCAGCTCGTGCATCAGCACCCAGCGGCGCGACGAGGTCACCATCACCTCGGCGGCGCCGGCGTGGCGGTGGCGGTAGGAGTCCTTGCCCGGCTGGTCGACGTCGAAGGTGTGGTGCGCGTGCTTGATGAGCGACACGCGCAGCCCGGCGCCGGCGAAGCGCGGGATGAGCTTCTCGAT
>DASSPL010000446.1:0-3972 GCA_035699685.1 Burkholderiales bacterium
CGGCTGCCGCTAGGCCCGGCTCTCCAGGCGCGAACGCACCTCGGCCTCGGCCTCGATCCAGTCCTGCACTTCGTGGCCGGGGGCGAAGCCGCGCGCTTTCGCCTTGTAGTACGCCGTTTCCTGGATCAGGCGGTAGACCTCTTCGGGCGAAAGGTCCGCCCGCGAATTGCCGGTACCCGCTGCGCGAATTTCCACCGTGTCGCTCGACGGGGTGTCGGGCGCCGGCTTCGTGGGCCGGCGGTTTGCAGTGGGCCTCGAGCCGGCCGCGCCATTGGGCGAGCGCGCACCCGCCGACTTGACCGTCTTCGCGGGGGCGGCCTTGGTGTCCTTCTTTGCCATGTTGCCTTTCTCCTGCTTTCTGCGTGAGTTGCCTGTGACCCGAGGCTAGCAAAGTTGCCTTGCTTCTTCTATCGGGCGTTAAAATCCGGTCCGCTTGCGTGCCCTAGCCGAAAAGACCTTCCGCCAGATAGCCGAGCGCTCGGGCACCGCGTTCGCGGTGCGGTTCGACGACGGCGA
Source organism: Burkholderiales bacterium (assembly GCA_035699685.1). Lineage (GTDB taxonomy): Bacteria > Pseudomonadota > Gammaproteobacteria > Burkholderiales > SG8-39 > SCGC-AG-212-J23. Next base: position 517 of record DASSPL010000446.1, read on the forward strand.
GGAATGGCGGTCCAGGGACGCGGCGCCCGAATTCACGCTGATCTTCCGCAAGCCGCGCGCCTACCGGCGCATGGCGCTCTACGGCCACGTCGGCCTGCTCGAGGCCTACTTCGACGGCGACGTCGACCTCGAGGGCAGCCTGCAGAGCGCGCTCGCCTCCGGCATGGCCGGCGGCGCGGCCGACGAGCACACCCCGCTCGCGCGGCTCGCCAACCGCTGGCACGAGTTCCTGCACTCCAACACCAACTGGGGCCACGCCAAGCACAACGCCGAGTTCCACTACGCGCTCGGGCCCGAGTTCTACCGCTTCTGGCTCGACGACCCGTTCATGCTCTACACGTGCGCGTACTGGTCCGAGGGCACGCGCACGCTCGAAGAGGCGCAGAAGAACAAGCTCGATCACGTCGGCCGCAAGGTGCTGCTCGCCCCGGGCGAGGATGTGGTCGACATCGGCTGCGGCTTCGGCGGGTTCCTCCTCTACGCCGAGGAGCGCTTCGGCGTGAAGGCCACCGGCTACAACACCACGCGCTCGCAGGTCGAGCACGCCCGGCGCCAGATCGAGTTCCGCCGGCTGAAGAAGACCGGCATCGTCGAGGGCGACTTCCGCAGCATGGACCGCCAGTACGACAAGGTGGTCTCCATCGGCTGCCTCGAGCACGCCGGGCGCGACTCGCTCGCCGACCTGATCCGGGCGCACGCGCGCTCGCTCAAGCCCGGCGGCCTCGGGCTGATCCACTTCATCGGCCACGTCGGCCACTACGAGACCGACTATTTCATCCGCAAGTACGTCTTCCCGGGCGGCTGGATCCCGAGCCTCGCCGACGTCATCGTCGAGATGGAGAAGGCCGGCCTGGAGGTGCTCGACGTCGAGAACCTGCGCCGGCACTACGCGCTGACGCTCGACGCGTGGGGCGAGCGCTTCGACCGCAACTGGGACAAGATCCGCGCCCTCGACCCGAAGCGCTTCGACGAGCGCTTCCGCCGCATCTGGCGCGTCTACCTCTACGGCTGCGCCGAGATGTTCCGCGCGCCCACCGGGCGCACGCATCTGTTCCAGGTCGTGTTCTCGAAGGGCAACGTGAGCATGACCAGCTATCCCATGACGCGGAGATTCCTCTACGAGCCCGAGCAGCCTGCACAGCAGGAAAAGAGAAGCCCTAGCCGCGCAGCTTAAGGAGGGGACGGGGTCCGTCGGCCTCGCCAAGGAAACGTCGAATCTGTTCCGCGACCGCGCAGGCTCGCCGCGGCGCCGGCTCGACGTGCGCGCGTTCAACGAAGTCCTCCATGTGGGAGAGGGATTCGTCGACGCCGAGGGCATGACCACCTACGAGGACCTCACCGCGGCCTGCCTCGCCAAGGGCGTGATGCCGGCGGTGGTGCCGCAGCTGAAGACCATCACGCTCGGCGGCGCGGTCGCCGGCGTCGGCATCGAGTCCTCGTCGCACCGCTACGGCCTGGTGCACGACACCCTGCTCGAGCTCGACGTGCTGCTCGGCGACGGCCGGGTGGTCACCTGCACCGCCGACAACGCGCATTCGGACCTCTTCTTCGGCTTCCCCAATTCGTACGGCACGCTCGGCTACGCGCTGCGCGTCAAGGCCCGCACGGTGCCGGTCGCGCGCTACGTGCGGCTGAAGCACCTGCGGTTCGACTCCGGCGAGAAGTTCTTCCGCGCGCTGGGCGAGCATCTCAATGCGCGCGCCTCCGACTTCGTCGACGGCACCGTGTTCTCGCCGCGCGAGATGTACATCACCCTCGGCCGCTTCACCGACGAGGCGCCGTGGACCAGCGATTACACCTATGAGCGCATCTACTACCGGTCGATCGCCGAGAAGGCCGAGGACTTCCTCACCGCGCACGACTACATCTGGCGCTGGGACACCGACTGGTTCTGGTGCTCCAAGAACGTCTTCGCGCAGAATCCCCTCGTAAGGCGGCTCTACGGCAAGGAGCGGCTCGGCTCGCGCACCTATACCAAGATCATGCGCTGGAACAGCCGCGCCGGCATCACCCGCAAGCTCGAGCGCGTGATGGGGCTGCACTCCGAGTCGGTGATCCAGGACGTGGACATCCCGCTTTCCCGGGCCGCCGAGTTCCTCGCCTTCTATGGTGAAACCATCGCGCTGTGGCCGATGTGGACCTGCCCGATCGGGCCGCAGGCCCACTCCGGCCGCTTTTCGCTCTATCCGGTGAAGAACGAGTGGTACGTGAACTTCGGCTTCTGGGACGTGAAGCGCACGCGCGAGGCCCACCCGGCGGGACACTTCAACCGCCTGATCGAGCGCAAGGTGATCGAGCTCGGCGGCATCAAGTCGCTCTACTCGGACAGCTTCTTTCCGCGCGAGGAGTTCCATGCCCAGTACGGCGGCGAGACATACCAGAGGCTGAAAGCGAAATACGACCCGCAGGGTGCGTTCCCGCAGCTCTACGACAAGTGCGTCCTGCGGCACTGATGGACGCGACGCTGATCGGCTCGGTCGGAGTGGCGCTGCTGCTCGCGGCATTCCTCCTCAACCTCCTGAAGATGATGAGGGCGGACGGCTATCCGTACGCGGGGCTCAACTTCGTCGGCGCGGCGCTCGCCTGCTATTCGTCATGGCTCATCGCCTTCATCCCGTTCGTGGTCCTCGAGGGCGTGTGGGCGCTGGCGGCGGCGTTCGCCCTCGCGCGCAAGGCCTGGCGATGAGGAAAAGCGTGACGGTCACCCTTTTGTCGCTGCTCGCCGGGCTGGCGTCGGCGCAGGCGGTTCATGATCACCACCACCGCTTCGACGACGCGGAGAAGTGGGCGCACATCTTCGACGACCCGAAGCGCGACGAGTGGCAGAAGCCGCACGAGCTGATCCGCGCGCTGGCGCTGCCCGAGGCGGCGGTGGTGGCGGACGTCGGCGCGGGCACCGGCTACTTCTCCGTGCGCCTGGCGCGCATGCTGCCCAGGGCGCGCATCCTGGCGGCGGACGTCGAGCCGAACATGGTGCGCCACCTCGCGCAGCGCGCGAAGCGCGAGAAGCTCGCCAACATTTTCGCGGTGCAGTCGGCGCCGGACGACGCCCGCCTGCCGGAAAAGGTCGACCTGGCGCTGCTCGTCGACGTGTATCACCACATCGAGGACCGCGGCCGCTATTTCGCCCGCTTGAAGGACGCGCTCAGGCCCGGCGGCCGCGTCGCGATCGTCGACTTCACGCTCGACTCGCGCTACGGCCCGCCGCCCCGCGCGCGCATCGCGCCGGACCGGGTGAAGGCCGAGCTCGCCGCCGCGGGATACGCGCTCGCCGAGCAGCACGACTTCCTGCCCGAGCAGTACTTCCTGGTCTTCAGGCCGCGCTGAAAAGAAAGAAGCCCGTCGTCCACGTGGATGACGGGCTTGTGGCGGAGAACCCCGGCGGCACCTTGCGGCGCTGCGAACCGGTCTGAGCGCTGTCCCCGTCCTTCGGCCGCGGCGCACCGGCCGGTGCGC
>DASSPL010000447.1:0-10818 GCA_035699685.1 Burkholderiales bacterium
GCGGCCTTCGACAACCTCGTCGACCGTGCGCCCGACGGCGAGGTCGAGATGGCGGGCGGCAAGACGGTGCAGCGGTACCGCGGGAACTGGAAGCTGCAGCTCGAGAACTCCATCGACCTGCTCCATCCGCGCATCCTGCACCGCAGCGCCATCGACGCCGCCGACCGGACCGACCACGGCGGCAAGCCGCCGTCGATCGAGTGGGACATCGTCAAGTCGAACGGCCTCACGCTGCGCGAGTGGGACGGCATGCGCATCGCCGGGCTGCCGCGCGGCCATTGCTGGATGGGCGGGTTCCTCACGCGCAAGATCGACGAGAGCCCGCTGCAGAAGCGCTACCGCGAAATCATGGTGAGCCGGCACGGCGAGCGGCGCGCCGAGGAGATCCTGTCCTTCAACCGCCACAACACCATCGTCTACCCGAACCTGTTCGTGAACTCGCGCCTCGCGCAGATCCGGGTGCTGCAGCCGGTGAGCGTCGATTGCACCGAGCAGCACGGCTATATCTTCCGCCTGAAGGGCGCGCCGGAAGAGATGTTCGAGGCCACCGTGCGGATGGTGAACACGAACAACTCGCCGTCTTCCATCGTCACGTCCGACGACCACGAGATTTTCGAGCGCATCCAGCAGTCGCTCGCGACCGGCGAGAACGAATGGTCGGACCTGTCGCGCGGCCTGGATGACGAGGCGCACGCCGTCGGCACCAATGAGCTGCCGATGCGCAACCAGCACCGCGCGTGGGCCGAGTACATGAATGGCTGATCTCGAGACATGGCACCGGGTGCAGGCGTTCCTTTTCCACGAGGCGCGGCTGCTGGATGAGCGGCGCCTCGGCGAATGGCTCGACCTCTACGCGGACGACGCCGAGTACTGGGTGCCGTACGCCTGGGAGCAGAAAAGTCCCAAGGACCATGTCTCGCTCTTCTACGAGACCGTCACCCTGCTGCGCATGCGGGTCGATCGCCTGGAGAACGAGCTGTCGCCGCTCGATGCGCCAAAATCCCGAGTCAACCATTTCCTGACCAACGTCACGGTGGAGGACGGCGCTGAGCTGACCGCGCGGGCGTACCTCCTGTATTGCGAATACCGGCGCGAAGAACAGCGCTGGTTCGCCGGCCGCGCGACCTGGCGCCTGCGGACCGAAGGCGACACCTTCCGCATCGCCGCGAAGCGTGTCGATCTCCTCAACGCCGACCAGGACAGCGGCCACTTGCGCTTCGCGATTCCCTTCTAGATGATCGACAATCTCCTGCGCGGCGATGCCGTGCATCGCGCCGCGTACATCGATCCCGCGGTGTTCGCGCTCGAGCAGGAGCGCATCTTCCGCCGCGTGTGGCTCTATGTCGGCCACGAAAGCGAGGTGCCGGCGGCCGGCGATTACCTCCTCACGCGGCTCGGCCCCGACGAAGTGATCCTGACGCGGCGCGAGGACGGCGGGCTCTCGCTGCTCCACAACCGCTGCGCCCATCGCGGCGCGCGCGTCGTGAGCGAGCCGGCCGGCAACACGCGGCAGTTGCGCTGCCCCTATCACGCCTGGAGCTATCGGCTGGACGGCAGCCTGATCGGGGTGCCGCTGGCCGACGGTTATGCAAACGCGAAGGAACTGCGCGGCCTGGCGGCGGTGCCGCGTGTCGAGAGCTATCGCGGCTTCGTCTTCGCCTCGCATGCCGCCACCGGACCCGCGCTCGCCGATTTCCTCGGCGGCCTGAAGAGCGCCTTCGACAACCTGCTCGATCGCGCGCCCGCCGGCCGGATCACGCGCTTCGGCGGGTCGCTGCGCCTGGAGTACCGCGGCAACTGGAAGATGTTCATGGAGAACGCGGTCGACCTGGTGCACCCCGGCTTCGTGCACCGCAGCTCGGTGGAGGCGGCGCGGGCGCATCCCGAGGCCGAGCGCGGCGACAGCGTGACGCAGCAGGGCGCGCAGATGTTCCTCGCCAACGGCATGCGTGCGCAGCAATGGGACGATGTGCCGCTGCACGCCTTTCCCGGCGGCCATGTCTACATGGGAGGCTTCTATCGCCAGGGCGTGATCGCCCCGCAGCGCGAAGATCCCGTGTTCGAGCGCTACCGCAAGGCGCTGGTCGAGCGCCACGGCGAGGAGAAGGCGGCGGCCGTGCTGGCCGTCGACCGCTTCAACAACCTGATCTGGCCGACGATCTCGGTCAACGCCCGCTTCGGCGCCATGCGCATCGTGCGCCCGCTCGCCGCCGACCATACGGTCGTCGACGTGGTGTGCTTCAGGCTCGAGGGCGCGCCCGAGGAGATGCACGAGCTCACGCTGCAGTTCGTCAATCTTGCGGCGTCTCCGGCGTCGCTGGTGGCATCGGATGACCTGGAGATCTTCGAGCGCTGCCAGCGGGGCCTCGCGGACGGCGCGAACGAATGGATCGACATGCGCCGCGGCGTGCTGACCGACCGGCGGCAGGCGGACGGCTCGGTCGTCTCGTCGGGCACCAGCGAGCTGCCGGTGCGCCACCAGTTCGCGGCGTGGAAAAGCTGGATGCGCGCGTGACCGACGTCGAAGCCCTTGTCCTGCGCGAGGCGCGGCTCCTCGACGAGCGGCGCTTCGGCGAGTGGCTGGAGCTCTTCGCCGACGACGCGGTGTACTGGATCCCGACCAAGCCGGACCAGGCATCGCCGCACGAAGCGCTGTCGATCATCTACGAGCCGAAGAGCCTGCTCGCCGTGCGCGTCGAGCGCCTGCAGCGCGGCGAGATGCACGTGCAGACGCCGCCGTCGCGCACCGTGCATCATGTCAGTGCCATCGAAATTTCCGATCTCGAAGCGCGTTCCGCGCTCATCGTCGCGGAGTGGCGCAACGGCGAGTCGCGCTGGTTCGCCGGCCGGGTCCTGCACCGGCTGAAGCGCGGTCCTGGCGGCCTTCAGATCGTGCTGAAGCGCGTCGATCTCACCGACGGCGAGGCGCCGCACCGCGCCATCGCCGTGCCGCTCTGACATGGAGCAGCGCGTCACGCCGGGCGTCATCGGCCGCGCCATCCCGCGTTCGCACGCGCGCCGCCTGGCCGCCGGCCGCGGCGCCTATACCGACGATCTGCGCTTCCCGCGGCTGCTGCACGCTGCCTTTCTTCGCAGCCCGTACGCGCACGCGCGGATCGCGCGCCTGGATCTTTCCAAAGTCCTCGAGGGCGAGGGCGTTTTCGCGGCTTACGGCGGCAGGGATCTCGCCGCGGTGTGCAGGCCATGGCAGACCAAGCTCGCCACCTGGCCGCAGCACCAGTCGCCGCCGCAGCCGCCGCTCGCGGAGTCCGAGGCGATGTGGCAGGGGCAGCCGGTGGCTATCGTCCTCGCGGCGAGCCGCGCGCTGGCCGAGGATGCGGCGGAGAGGATCGAAGTCGAATGGGAGCCGCTCGAAGCGATCCCGCACCGCGAGGCCGCGGTGCCGCAGCACCTCGCCTTCGAGCACAGTGTGGCTGCCGGAACCGGCTCCGGGGGAAAAACAGTGCGGCGCACGATCACCTTCGCGCGCCATACCGGCGTGCCGCTCGAGCCGCGCGGGATCGTCGCCGCTTTCGATCCGTCCGAGCGCAAGCTGACCGTGTACCAGGCGACGCAGGTGCCTCACCAGATGCGCGCCGTGTACGCCGAGCACCTGGACCTGCCGGAGCAGGATGTGCGCGTCATCACCCCTGACATCGGCGGCGGCTTCGGCGTGAAGCTGCACGTCTACGACGACGAGATGGCGGTGTGCGCCGCGGCGATGCTCGCCGGCCGTCCGGTGAAGTACGTGTGCGACCGCCTCGAGGCGTTCGTGTCGGACATCCACGCGCGCGCCCACACCGTGACCGTGTCCGCCGACGTCGCGCCCGATGGCCGCGTGCGTTCGCTTTCGCTCGACGCCGTGGTCGAGGCTGGCGCGTATTCCGCCTATCCGCGCTCCAGCATCCTCGAAGGGCTGCAGGTGTTGCTCATGTCGGGCACGCCCTACCAACTCGATGCCTACCAGGGCCGCCTGCGCGTGGCGTGGCAGAACAAGCCCGCGACCGGCTCCTATCGCGGCGTCGGACAGCCGGTGGCGTGCGGAGCGGTCGAGACGCTGATGGACGCGTGCGCCCGCGAGGTCGGCATCGATGCGGCGCAGTTCCGCAGGCTCAACTTGCGCCGCGAAGGCGCCACGCCGACGGGTGTCCAGGCTGGCGGCCTGTCGCACGAGGCCTGTCTCGATCGCCTTCTGCAATTGATGGAATACCCGAAGCTGCGGGAAATGCAGAAGCGCGAACGGGGGAATGGCCGCCACCTGGGCATCGGCTTCGCCACGTTCGTCGAGCAGAACGCGCCCGGGCCGGCCTTCTACGGCGCCGCCGGCGTGAAGATCTCGGCGCAGGAAGGCTGCACCGTGCGGCTCGAGCCGTCGGGCACGGTGACGTGCATCACCTCGAATCCCGACCAGGGCCAGGGGGTGGAGACCGCGCTCGCCCAGCTCGTCGCCCATACGCTCGGTGTTGCCTTCGAGGACGTGCGCGTCATCGGCGGCGATACCGGGGTGACGGCGGTGGGCGGCGGCACGTTCGCCTCGCGCGGGCTGACGATCGCCGGCGAGGCCGTGCTGACGGCTGCGCGGCAGCTTGCGGAACGCATCGCCAACCTGAAGGAAAAGATGGCGCTTGCCGATGCATCGCTCGCCGACATCGCGGCCATCATGAACTACAAGCAGCACGTCATTCCGCCCGGAGTCGAGGCCGGCCCGGCGGTGACGGCGCACGTCACGATGCGCGTGCCGTTCCTGCTCGCCAACGGCGTGCAGGCAAGCCTGGTGGAAGTCGACGTGCAGACCGGCTTCGTCAGGCTGCTCAAGCACTGGGTGGTCGAGGATTGCGGCCAGGTCATCAACCCGCTGCTCGCCGACGAGCAGATCCGCGGCGGCGTGGTGCAGGGGCTCGGCGCGGCGCTCTATGAGGAGTGCCTGTACGATGAGCAGAGCCAGCTCCTCAACGGCTCCATGGCCGACTACCTGGTGCCGATGGCAGGCGAGATGCCCGACATCCACATCGCGCATGTCGAGACGCCGGTGCAGGGCACCGCGCTGGGCGTGAAGGGCATCGGCGAGGCCGGCACGATCGGCGCCGCCGCGGCGGTCGGCAACGCCATCAACGATGCGCTGGCTCCGTTCGGCGCCGAGGTGCTGCAGCAGCCCTACACACCGCAACGCATCCTCCACGCCCTTGAAAATCGCTGAGCTGCGCGAGCGCACCGTCTCCATCGCGGCGCCGATGCGCAACGCCGCGATCGCGTTCGACGCGATGACCGCATCGGCGGTGGCGATCAAGGCGGACAACGGCCTCACGGGCTACGCATTCGATTCGATCGGCCGCTACGGCAAGGGCGCGCTGCTGCGCGAGCGGTTCTTCCCGCGGCTGGCGGGATTGGAGTTTCCCGACCTGATCGATCCGCCCGCCTGCGCGCGCGCCGCGATGACCAACGAAAAGCCGGGCGGCCACGGCGAGCGCCCCGGCGCCGTCGCGCTGATCGAGGCGGCGGCGTGGGACCTGCGCGCCAAGGCGCAGGGCGTGCCGCTGTGGCGATCCATTGCCGACTACTACGGCACGAAGGACGCGAGTCCGAACATCGGCGTGTACGCCTCGTGCGGCCATTTCCGCGACGACGAGGCGGTCGCCGACGAAGTGCGCAAGGCGCTGGATGCCGGCTACCTGACGGTGAAGATCAAGGCCGACGGCACCGACGCCGACTACTCGCGCATCGATGCGGCGATGGCCGCCGGCGGCCGCATGGCGGTCGACCTGAACGGCGCCCTGAAATCGGAACGGTGGTTCGAGCGGGTGGCGCAGTTCCGGCTGGCGTGGATCGAGGAGCCGGCGCCGCCGCTTGATTTCGAGCTGCTCAAGCGCCACGCCCAGCTAAGCCCCGCGCCGATCGCGACCGGCGAGAACCTCTTCTCCTTCGACGACGCGCGCAACCTGCTGCGCTATGGCGGGCTGCGCAACGACCGGGACTTCATCCAGGTCGATCCGCTGCTGGCCTACGGCATTCACGAGTACGTGCGCATGCTCGAGCTATGGCCCAGAAAGCAATTCATGCCGCACGCCGGCCATCTGTTCGCCGCGCATTGCGTCGCCGGCCTCGGCCTCGGCATGGCCGAGGCGGCGTCGGACGCGTCGCTCGTCTACGGCGGCTACTGGGACGGCGTGCGCATCGACGGCGGGCGCGTGAAAATCCCGGATGCCCCCGGCGCAGGCTTTGAGCACAAGAGCAATCTTTTTGCCGTAATGGAGAGCGTATGACTGCCAAGCTGCGACACATCGCCATCTCGGTGCCGGACCTGAAGCCGGCGGCCGAGTTCTACAAGAAGACCTTCGGCCTCGAGGAGGTCAACTACGTCGAGACGCCTTACGGCGACGGGCTTTCGCTCACCGACGGCGTCATCAACCTGACGCTCCTCAAGTTCCACAGCGACGACGCGGCCGGCGACGAGCGCGGCAAGGACTTCCACGGCATCCACCACATGGGCTTCATCGTCGACGACCTGGAGAAGTACACCGAGCGCGTCAAGCAGAACGGCGGCCGCTTCCACCGCGAGCTGAAGGGCGGCGGCGGCGTCGACTTCGAGCGCAAGTTCCGCGACCCGAACGGGGTGGTGTTCGACATCTCGCACAAGGGCTGGGTCGGGATCGAGGAATGAAAGTCGCTGTTATCGGAGGCGGCAATGGCGCGTACGCCGCGGCCGCCGACTTGTCGGAAAAGGGCCACGAGGTGCGCTTCTGGCGCCGCAACGCCGATGCCTTGCGCGCGTCCAAGACCATCACGCTGAAGGACGCCGACGGCGAGCGCCCCGTCTCGATCGCCTCGACTTCGCCGGACATCGCCGAGGCCATCCGCGGCGCGGACCTCCTCTTCCTGCCCGATCCAGCCTTTACGCAGGCGGACAACGCCCGGCGCATCGCCCCGCACCTTTCCGATGGCCAGGTGGTGTTCCTCGCGCCGGGCACCTTCGGCTCCTGGATCATGGCGCAGGGCGTGAAAGCGGACGTCGCCTTTGCCGAGACCGGCACGCTGCCGTGGCTCACGCGCAAGCATGGGCCCACCACCGCCGCGATCACCGCTCGCGCTACACGGCTACCCACGGGTGTTTACCCCGCGCGCAAGCGCGACTACGCATTTTCAGTATTGAAAAAAATCTTTCCCGTCGAGCCGGTGGAGGACGCCCTCTCCGGCGCATTGATGAACGCCGGGCCGGTCATCCACCCGCCGCTCATCCTCATGAACGCCGGGCCGCTCGAGCATTTCGAGCGCTGGGACATCCACAAGGAGGGCACCCAGCCCTCGATCCGCCGCGTCACCGACGCGCTCGACGCCGAGCGCATCGCGGTGCGCGTGGCGCTGGGCTACCGCGCGCCGCACTTCCCGCTGGCCGACCACTACCGCACCGACGGCGATGAATGGATGTACGGCCGCCGCGTGCACAAGAAGCTCACCGACTCCAAGGACTGGCACGAGCACATCGTGCTGACCGAGCACCGCTATATGCGCGAGGACGTCGAGCACGGCCTGGCATTCCTGGTGTCGGTTTGCGAGTGGGCCGGCGTGCCGTGCCCGGTCGCGCGCGGCCTCCTCAACATCGGCTCGGCGGTCGTCGGCAAGGACCTGCGCCGCGAGGGCCGCACGCTGGAAAAGCTCGGCCTGGCGTCGCTCTCCAAAGACGAGCTGAAGGCCAGGCTGCAGTGAAAGTCGCCGCGCTCGGCGCCGGCCGCATGGGCCGCGGCATCGGCCACGTCTTCGCCTACGCCGGCTTCGAGGTCGACGTGATCGATTTCAAGCCTCGCAGGGAGGCTATTGCCGAACAGGTCATCGCCGAGATCCGCGGCAACCTTTCGCTGCTGAAGGACCTCGGCCTCGTCAGCGACGTGGATCGCATCCTGCGTCGCGTGCGCGTGGTGTCGAACGATGATGCCCCGGAGGCGCTTGCCAAAGCGGATGTGGTGTTCGAGGGCGTGACCGAGACCAACGAAGCCAAGAAGGACGCCTTTGCGCGCGCCTGCAGGCACCTGCGCCCGGACGCGATCATCGCCTCCACCACCTCGTCCATGCTCGCCGACAAGCTGGCGGCGATGGTGACGCATCCCGAGCGCTTCCTGAATGCGCACTTCCTCAACCCGGCCTACCTGATCCCGCTCGTGGAGGTGAGCCCGGCGAAGGTCACGGCCGAGGGGACGTTCCAGAAGACAAAAAAACTCCTCGAGGAGGCCGGCAAAGTCGTGGTGCGCTGCGCCGCCTCGCCCGGCTTCATCGTGCCGCGCCTGCAGGCGGCGGCGATGAACGAGGCGGCGCGCCTGGTGGAGGAGGGCGTGGCCACACCGGAGGACATCGACCGCGCGGTGCGCGCGGGCTTCGGGCCGCGCTACACCGCGATGGGCGTGTGCGAATTCATCGACTACGGCGGCCTCGACATCCTGTTCTACGCGTCGAGCTCGATGCAGCGCGCCCTGAACGCGCCGCGCTATGAACCGCCTGCCCTGGTGAAGAAGCTGATGGATGAAGGCAAACGCGGTACGCGCGAAGGCCAGGGACTGTACGACTGGCGCGGCCGCGACCTCGGCCAGTACCAGCGCGACCTCGTCGGCCGCTACGTGGCGCTCTTCCGCCACCTCGGCCTTCTCAAGCCGCCGGCTTAGACGAGGACGACGGTGCGATGTAGGACGCGGCGCTCGCCGGCCGCATCGTACGGCGTGGCGCAGTGCATCGTGCAGCGGTTGTCCCACATGACGACATCGCGTGGTCCCCAGCGGTGCCGGAACACGAAGCGCTCGCTGGTGGCATGCGCCATCAGGCGGTCCAGCAGCCGGTCGCTTTCGGCGCGCGGCATGCCGGCGACGTGCGACACGTGGCGGCTGATGTAGAGAATCCTGCGCCCGCTGCGCGGGTGGCGCGTCACCATCGGGTGCTCGACGGGCGGCGCGGCCGCGCGCTGGCTCGCGCTCATCGGCGGCTCGCCCGCCCGCCGGCGCGAGGCGTCGAGGTCGTGGACCGCGCGCTTGTCCTCGATCAGGGCCTTGGTCTCGGCGTCGAGGGCGTCGTAGGCGGCATACATGTCGGCGTAGAGCGTGTCGCCGCCTTGCCGCGGCACCTCGAGCCCGTACAGGATGGTCGCCAGCGCCGGGCGCTTCTGGAACGAAAGATCGGAGTGCCACACCAGCGTGCCCTTGTCGGGATGCTCGCCGGTCGTCTTCCCGTCCTTCACGTTGGACAGGAAATAGATCTCGGGATACTGCGGATGCCGGTACTGGTCGAGCACGTGGACCTGCAGCTCGCCGAAGGTGCGGCTGAAGGCGATGTGCTGCTCGGGGGTGATGGTCTGCGCCGGAAAGACGAGCAGCAGGTGGCGCTCGAAGGCTTCCTTCACCGCGTCGGCATCAAAGGGCCGGGACAGGTCCACCCCGCGCACCTGCGCGCCCATCACGGCGCCGAGCGGCGTTACTTCCATACCTCGCGCGCCACGTCCATGACCAGCTCGAGCTTGCGCCGGGTGTCGTCCTGGGTGACGGTCTGGCCCGAGCCGCCGCCGCTCGAGAAGCCGCACTGCGGCGAGATGCCGAGGCGCTCGAGCGGCACGAACTTCGCCGCCTCGTCGATGCGGCGCTTGAGCGCATCCTTGCTTTCCAGCTGCGGTGTCTTGGTCGACACGAGGCCGAGGATCACCGTCTTGCCCCTGGGCACATGGCGCAGCGGCGAGAAGTCGCCGGCGCGCGGCGTGTCGTACTCGAGGCAGTAGATGTCGGCGTTCAGCCGGTTGAAGAGCGCGTCGGCCACCGGGTCGTAGCCGCCTTCGGCCATCCATGCGCCCTTGAGGTTGCCGCGGCACAGGTGGATCGCGACCTTCATGTCGGCGGGCTTGCCGGCAATGCACTCGTTGAAGAGCTTTGCGTAGCGCTCGGTCAGCTCGTCCGGATTCTCGCCGCGAGCGGTGACGTCCTTGCGCGCATTGGGGTCGCAGTTGCACGGCAGCGCCGTGTCGTCGATCTGCAGGTAGGTGCAGCCTTCCCTGGCCAGCTCGGCGACCTCGGCCTTGTAGATGGCGGCGAGGTCGGCGAAGAACGCCTCCCGGTCCGGGTACGCGCTCGAATCGTAGGACTTCGGGCCGAGGAACCAGTGCATGACGTCCGGCGCGGCAATGGTCACCTTCGGCACGCCCCGTGTGACGACCGATTTCAGGAACCTGAAATCGTCCGCGACGATGCGCTGCTTGCGCCGCAGCCGCGCCTTGGCGTAGGGCGAGGAGGCGATGCCCATGACGCCGCTTTCGTTGCGGAAGCCGAGCGTGCCGTCGCGCAGGCCGAATCCCTCGACCGCGTCGATGAAGCCGGCCGACCAGCTGCGGCGGCGGAACTCGCCGTCGGTGATGCTCGGCAGGCCGATGGATTGCTGGAAGGCGACGATCTCGCGGATCGAGTCGTCCTGCACCTGGCGGAATTGATCCTCGGAGAGCTGGTTCACCTTGCGGGCGCGAGCGGCCTCGATGAGCCGCGGCGGCCGGACGAAACTGCCGATGTGCTCGGCGTGGAAAGGTGGCTTCATGTGTACCATGCGTCGATGAGTTCCAGACCCGAAGGCGATGCTAGCGGATTCATGATCCTGGGGGACGCGGATTTCGAGCGCCTGACCCTGCCGGAGCGCGTCGAATACCTGAAGACGGCGGTGGCCGCCGTGCAGCGCCTGCAGAAGCAGATCCAGGTGATCGTGGAGCAGGTCAGCAAAAAACCCGAGCCGTGATCGCGTTTCGCGCCGACCACATCGGCAGCCTGCTGCGGCCGAAGAAGCTGCGCGAGGCGTTTCGCGCGCATGCCG
>DASSPL010000448.1:0-5547 GCA_035699685.1 Burkholderiales bacterium
AAGGCAAATGAGCACCGACACGTCGAAGCACGTCGAGGTGAACGAGAAGCAGCTGCCGCTGCACTGCCCGCTGCCCGGCTCGCCGCTCTGGGCGCGCCATCCGCGCGTGTTCCTCGACGTGGTCAAGGAAGGCGAGGCGCGTTGCCCGTACTGCGGCACGCTGTACGTTTACAAAGGGGCGCCCGTTAAAGGACACTGAGGATTCGTGCAGCGGATCCTCGTCGTGGCTCCCAACTGGATCGGCGACGCCCTAATGGCGCAGCCGCTGCTCGCGCGGCTGCGCGCGCAAAGCGCCCAGGTCGACGTGCTGGCACCGGAATGGGTGGCGCCGGTCGCGCGGCGGATGGCTGAAGTGGACGAGGTCATCGCCGCGCCTTTCCGCCATGGGCCCTTGCAGCTCGCCGAGCGCTGGAAGCTCGGCCGCCGGCTGAAGGCGCGCGGCTACGCCGAGGCGATCGTGCTGCCGAACAGCTGGAAGGCGGCGCTGGTGCCGTTCTTCGCCGGCATCCCGGTACGCCGCGGCTACGTCGGCGAGGCGCGCTACGGCCTGCTGAACCGGCTCTATCGCAATCCCGATCGCCGCATGCGCGAGCATTACGCGCGCCTTTCCGGCGACGACGCGCCGGGCGCCCTGCCCGAGCCGTGCCTCGACGTCGACGCATCGCGCGCCGCCGCGACCCGCGCGCGCTTCGGGCTCCCGGCGCGCTATGCGGTGCTGTGTCCAGGGGCCGAGTACGGGCCGGCGAAGCGCTGGCCGTATTTCCGGCAACTGGCCGAGCGCCTCGACATGCCCGCCGTGCTGCTCGGCTCCAGGAACGACCAGCCCGCGGCGCAGGACGTCCCGGGCACCAACCTCGTCGGCAGGACGACGCTCGACGAGGCAATCGACGTCATCGCCGGCGCCGAAGTCGTCGTCACGAACGATTCGGGCCTGATGCACGTCGCAGCCGCGCTCGGCCGGCCGCTGGTGGCGCTGTTCGGCTCCACCAGCCCGGAAAAGACGCCGCCGCAGTCGCAGCGCGCGCGCGTGCTGTGGCTCAAGCCCGAGTGCAGCCCGTGCTTCCGGCGCGAATGCCCGCTCGGGCACTTTCGCTGCATGCGCGAGATGAGCGTGGAAACCGTATTGGCCGAGGTCAGGCGATCGTGAGCCAGAGAATCTTCCCTACGGCGCAGGACGCCGAGAACGCGTTTTACGAGGCGCTGGAGCGCTGCGACCTCGACGGCATGATGGCCGTGTGGGCCGAGGACGAGGACATCGTCTGCGTGCATCCCACCGGTCCGCGCCTCACCGGGCAGGACCAGGTGCGCGAGAGCTGGGCGCAGATCTTCTCGGGCGGCCCGCGCGCGCGCGTGCACATCACGAACCAGGTGGCGATCAGCGGCATGATGCTCGCCGTGCACAGCGTGCACGAGAACTTCGTCATCGAAGGGCAAACCCAGCGCCGCGGCGACGCCGTGCCCGCCCCTGTGGTGGCGACCAACGTCTATCTGCGCACCGCGTCCGGCTGGCGCATGATCGTGCACCACGCCTCGCCCGGTCCCGCGCAGGCCGCGCCCGCGCCGGCCGAGCGCACGATCCCGCCGCAGACCCTGCATTGATCGGCCACTTCGAGACGCTGCGCGCGGCGCTCCTGCCGCCGCCCGCCGCGAGCTTTCGACGCGAGCGCTGGGAGACGCCGGACGGCGACTTCATCGACGTCGACTTCGCCGGCGATGCGGCGGCTCCGAGGCAGATGGTGCTGTTCCACGGCCTCGAAGGCTGCTCCGACAGCCACTACGTCCGGCGCCTCGCCCGGGAGCTGCCGGCGGCCGGGTGGCGGGTCGCGGTCCCGCACTGGCGCGGCTGCTCGGGAGAGCCGAACCGCAAGCCGCGGGCCTACCACTCCGGCGACAGCGAGGAAGTCGACTGGATCCTGCGTAAGTTTTCACATCCTGTCGATGCCATCGGCATCTCCCTCGGGGGAAACGCGCTGCTCAAGTGGCTCGGCGAGCGCGGCGGCGCGGCAGCCCCGGTCGTGCGGCGCGCCGCGGCGATCTCGGCGCCGCTCGACCTGCCGGCCGCGGGCCGCGCGCTAGACCGCGGCCTCAACCGCCTGCTATACACCCGGATGTTCCTCGGCACTCTGCGCCCCAAGTCATTGGCCAAGCTCGCCCTGTTCCCCGGTCTGTTCGACGCCGAGCGCGTGCGTCTGGCGCGCACCTTTCGCGAGTTCGACGACGTGTTCACCGCCCCGCTGCACGGCTTCCGCGATGTCGACGACTACTGGACCCGCGCCTCGAGCGGCCCGTGGCTCGAGCGCATCGCCGTGCCGACGCTCGTGCTGAACGCGCGCAATGACCCGTTCCTCCCGGAACACGCGCTGGTCGCCGCCGCGGCCAAGGCGTCCAAGGCGGTGTTGCTAGAATTTCCAGCGCGCGGCGGCCACGTCGGCTTTCCCGGCCGCTGGCTCGCGCAACGCTTGATCGACTTCTTCCGCAAGTGAAACTTCCAACCGAAATCTTCCGTACCTACGACATCCGCGGCGTGGTGGCGACCAGCCTCACGCCCGCGGTCACCCGCGAGATCGGCCGCGCGCTCGGCTCCCTCGCCGTCGAGCGCAATGCCGCCACGCTGGCCGTGTGCCGCGACGGGCGGCTGTCGGGCCCCGAGCTGGTGGCGGCGCTCACCGAAGGCCTGCTCTCGTCGGGCGCCAACGTCATCGACATCGGCATGGGGCCGACGCCGCTCGCCTATTTCGCCGCGCAGCATCTCGGCTGCGGCAGCTGCGTCGCGGTGAGCGGCAGCCACAATCCCCCGCAGTACAACGGACTGAAGATGGTGGTCGCCGGCACCACGCTCTACGGCGACGACATCCAGGAGCTGCGCCGCCGGATCGAGAAGGGCCAGTTCAGCACCGGCAAGGGCAGGCGCACGGAGCAGAACGTGCTCGACGCGTACGTCGAGCGCATCGCCGGCGACGTCAAGCTCGCACGCCCGATGCACATCGCCATCGACTGCGGCAACGGCGTGGCCGGCATGCTGGCGCCGCGCCTCTACCGCCGCCTGGGCTGCGAGGTGACCGAGCTCTATTGCGAGGTCGACGGCCGCTTCCCCAACCACCACCCGGACCCGGCGCAGCCCGAGAACCTGGTCGAGCTGATCGCCACGGTGAAGAAGGGCCGCGCGGAGCTCGGTCTCGCGTTCGACGGCGACGGCGACCGGCTCGGCGTGGTCACCAAGGACGGCGAGAACATCTTCGCGGACCGGCAGCTGATGCTGCTGGCGAAGGACGTGCTTTCGCGCAATCCGGGCGCCGAGATCATCTACGACGTGAAGAGCACGCGGCTGCTCGCGCCGTGGATCGAGAAGCACGGCGGGCGGCCGACCATCTGGAAGACCGGTCACTCGCTCATCAAGGCGAAGCTCAAGGAAACCGGCGCGCTGCTGGCCGGCGAGATGTCGGGCCACACCTTCTTCAAGGAGCGCTGGTACGGCTTCGACGATGCGCTCTATGGCGGAGCCCGGCTGCTCGAAGTCCTGTCACGGGAGAAGGATCCCAGCGCGGTGCTGAAAGCCCTGCCGAACGCGCCGTCCACGCCCGAGATCCACTGGCAGCTCGCCGAGGGCGAGCCGCATGCCATGGTGGAGAAGCTGCAGGCGTCGAAGCCCTTCCCCGGCGCCGAGCGCGTGCTGACGATCGACGGGGTGCGCGTCGAGTACCGCGACGGCTTCGGCCTGGCGCGCGCCTCCAACACCACGCCGGTGATCGTGATCCGCTTCGAGGCCGACAACGACGCCGCGCTCGAGCGGATCAAGAAGCAGTTCCGCGCCGCGTTGCAGCCGCTGAAACCCGATGCGCCTCTTCCTTATTAGTCTTTTCTTCAGCTCATCCGCCATGGCGGCCTGCCCCGCATTGCTCGACCGCACCCTGACGTCGATCGAGGAAAAGCCGCAGTCGCTCTGCCAGTACGCCGGCAACGTGCTGCTGGTGGTCAACACCGCGAGCCAGTGCGGCTATACGCCGCAATACGACGGACTCGAGGCGCTCTACCGCAGGTACAAGAGCCGCGGGCTGGTGGTGCTCGGCTTCCCCATGAACGATTTCGGCGGCCAGGAGCCCGGCTCGAACCAGGAGATCGCGGCCTTCTGCGTCAACCAGTACGCCATCGATTTCCCCATGTTCGCCAAGACCGATCTCAAGGCGAACCCCCTGTTCTCGGATCTCGCCAAGGCAACCGGCCAGGCGCCGTCCTGGAACTTCCACAAGTATCTCGTCGACCGCAGCGGCCAGCGTGTGCAGAGCTTCGGCACGCGCGTCGCGCCGGAAGACGCGAAGCTCATCGCCGCGATCGAGCGGCTGCTTGCCACCACCGAGGAGAAACGCCCATGAGAGTGCTGATCGCCATGCTGTGCCTGATGTTCGCCGCAACGACGACCTTCGCGCAGGACAAGAAGGACGCGAAGAAGGACGCCAGCCCGAAGGCCGAAGCCAAGAAGGAACCCAGTGCCGCGCAGAAGAAGCAGCAGGCGCGCATGAAGGAGTGCAACGAGAAGGCCGGCGACAAGAAGGGCGACGACCGCAAGAAGTTCATGAGCTCGTGCCTGAAGGACGGCGGCGACCAGCCGAGCGCCGCCCAGAAGAAGCAGCAGCAGCGCATGACCGCGTGCAACAAGCAGGCGACCGAGAAGAAGATGAAAGGCGACGATCGCAAGAAGTTCATGAGCGACTGCCTCAGCAACTAAGCTACTTGGAGACGGCGTTCAGCGCATCGAGCGCCGTCTTCTTCCCCCGCCACACCTCTTCCAGCTCCACCTCCATCACCTCGCGCTGACGGCGCGCCTCCGCCGCCCGGGCGGCGAGGAAGGCGAAGAAGCTCGTCACGCCGACCGACTGGCGCTCGACCCAGACCGCGGGGGCGATCGCCGGCAGCGTAGGAGAAACGGCGCCCGAATCTTCGTAGGCCGGCAGCGGCGCCATGCCGATGTTGAACTTCGCCTTGCGCACGAGCTCCTGGCCGCTGGCGGAAGAGCTCGTCAGCACCGCGCACTCGCCGGCGGCAAAGCGCGCTTCGGCCTCGTTCGAGCGGCCGGAGTAGCTGAAGAACCCGGACTTCTCCCACGTCGCGAGCATCGAGGTCCAGCGCACCATCAGCTGCCGGCTGAACGCGCCGCCGGTGTTTTCCATCATCACCCACGCCGGCCACGAGGTCGTATAGCCGCAGGCGCGGCCCGACTCGGACAACGCGCCGAGCACGCCGGCCATCTCGTACCAGGTCTTCGGCGGCTTGAGATTCGCGCGCTGGAAAGCGTCGCGGTCGTAGTAGAGGACCGGGCGCGCGGTGTTCAGCGGCAGCCCGAGGCGGACCAGGCTTCTTTCGCCCGCGGCCGAGAGCGGATCGAGCCGCACGCGGAACTCCTTCTGCGTGCCGTTGTACTCGCCGGCCAGGCGGCCGAGCTGCTCGCCCAGAGCCGGATCGAGCGAATGCCACAGGCGCACCTCGGTGCCCGCCTGAACGGCGGCGCACTGCACAACGAGCGCGACGGCTGCGAGTGTTCTTGTCATCCCC